>NZ_JAQZAB010000127.1:0-54223 GCF_028640915.1 Pseudomonas sp. B3G-3
GGCCATCCCTTTCAAGGTCTTTTCGTTTTGGCAGCCTTGATGACCCTGTCTGTTGAAACGTGGGCATGTACCGCCGTCCCTTGAACCCATGTCCTGGGCTTGGGTACCTTGGGGCCTCGTTGGCTTTTGGCGACTTGCTTGGGTTGAATGTTCTTGGCTAATTCCAACAAGCGCTGGGCCAGTTTTTCCATTGAGACGATCGGTAGATATTCGACGGGCAGAGCGATCTGCATGCCCTCATATCCAGCTCTGACCTGGATCGCCAAGTGATAGATCGAAGCCTCCCAGCCCTCAGGCTGAGTCTCTCGATGAGCGTGTTCGACGCTGCGCTTGAGCAAGGCCAGTACGTTGTACGCCAGCACGGCAGTGGTGAATCCAAGCAAGGCAGCTCGTGGACTGCCGAGAGATTCAATTTCACTTTCCAGAATGGCTTCCAGTCGCTGGAACATCCCTTCAATACTCCAACGACGGCGATAGAAGTCCGCGATCTGCGGTGCGCTGATGCTCTCGGGCAGGTTGCTCCAGAACATCAAACTGCGGTCACCTGAGTCGTTTGGTGAATGGAGCGTCAACTCGATGCGTCGCCACTGATGCCCCCCTCTTACCTCAATGCTTTGTTCACGCACCGTACCTGTTGCAACAGGCAAAGATGCTTGCCACTCGCCCTCTTGAATCAGGCGCGGGTGCTTGGCCTGCTGGCGAATGACAAATGACGTTTTCACTTGTTCACAGGCCTCCATTACAGGAAGCGTGCAGTAGAGCCGATCAGCGATCCAAACCTGGTTCGTCTTGGCATCGGACAGTAGCGGCAACACGCAGACTCGCTCGCTTGCGTAGGCGTCTTCGCAGGGTTGCAGGTCAATGACCTGATCCAGGTCGGGATCGTAGACCACGACCGAGAATCCGGGACGAGCCGCTCCGCGCTCGTGCCGTAGTGCTCCAAGGCGCTTTTCGGTGGACGCCAGGTGGCTGCCGTCTACCACCCGAACCTGCCAATCGGGCAGCATGGCTGAGCCCCCCAACTCCTTGATCGTCGGAGTCAGGCGCTGCGCGCAACCTGTGACCAAGGCGCGCAACAGAGCCGGTTCGGTACGGCTGACCTTGTCGTAAAGGGCCGCCAGGCTAACCGGAAGATCCTCCAGTTGCTTGGCCGCGGCATGTAATGACGGCTTCAAGCCCAATGAAACAAGGGACATGAGCTTAACGATGGTTGAGAACAGCAATTCGCGGGAGTACTGCCGTTGCCGGTGTTCTTCGAAAACCTGATCGACCCACTCCGGCGCAATGGCTTGCTCCAAGGCAAGTTTGGCCATCACGCTGGCAGGTGCTTTTTTCTCGAATCGCGCTAGTACATCGGCCCACATCGTTCGGGTCTTCCTGACTGAATTTCAGCGGATTTTACCCAAGACCTTGAAAGGGATGGCCGTAAGGGCGGAACCCTAAGTGGCCGTTACCGCAGGAATGGATATGTACACCGCCCAAAAAGTGTAGTGCCAGAGCCGACGCCATCGCGAGCAAGCTTCGCTCCTACAGAAGCCCCGCAGCAACGGATACGTACACAAGATCGCGATCTACTGCACCGGCAAAAAATTCATCAGCAACAAGCTCTGCGCATAATTCAACCCAATGCGCCGATAACGCTCATCCAGCATCTGCGTCAACAAATCCAACCGCGCAACGATCTTCCCAAACTCCACAGCAAAACTCAGATTGCTGCCCTCCTCCGAAATCTCATTGGAAAACAGCAACAACTCCCCATTGGCCCCCTGCCGCTGACTGAGCATCCAGGTGGCCTTTTCGATATTGCGTGCAGCGTTGCTGACGAACTGCGGGTCGATAGTGTCGGTCATGAAAAACTCGGTGCGCCCGCCATGGGCGGTGACCAGCATGCTGCCAATGGCATAGATAAAGGCGCCGACCCGGTCGCCACGAAACTCCGGGCTCAAGGCATAACTCAAGGCAGCCAGGTCGCGGCGGTTACCCAGGGCCGGCAAAGACTTCTGCTGCTCAATGGCCTGGCGGATGTCCCGCGCGGCACTGGTAGCATCGGTGTAACCCCACTCGCGCCACTGGTTGGGGTTGCGCAGGTAGAGCTTGTTCATCAGCAGGTACAGGCTTTGCAGGTTGTCGCGCATGCTCAGGGTGGCCATGCGGTCGACACTGGTCTGGAAGAACTCCTGGGGTTTGCCATTGCTGAACTGGTGGGCCATGTCACGCCCCTGCTGCTGGCTGCAGCCACTGGCGCAGACCATCAAGACAGCCGCCAGCCACAGCGGCTGGCGCACTATACGCAGGCAAAAGACGCGCAGAAAACAACGAGAAAGCGGATAAACCATCGGCACCGTTCTGGACTCTGGCCGCGCGGGGATCGGCGCGGCCTGGCCCTGAATAGAACCGCAAAAACGCAAAAAGTGCGGTAGCCGCAGCCTCAGCGCAATTGCAGCGGGTCCACCAGGCCGACAGCGATGGCCATGCCCACCAGTTCCGGCAGGTGCTCGGCCTGCATGCGTTTCATCACCCGTGACCGGTACAGGTCGATGGTCTTGACGCTGACCCCCAGCTGCTCGGCGATCTCGCGATTGCTGTAGCCCTGCACCAACGGCAGCAACACATCCCTCTCCCGCGGCGTGAGGCTCTCCAGGCGCGCTTCGATCCGGGCCTGCCCGGCGTTGCGGCTGTGGCGGTCGTCGGCGCGGCTCAGGGCCTGCTGCACGCTGTCCAGCAGCAGCTGTTCGTTGTAGGGCTTCTCGATGAAATCCACGGCGCCGGCCTTGAATGCCCGCACCACGATGGGCACATCGGCGTGGCCGCTGACAAAGATCAGTGGCAGGTGGATATCCCGCTGGCGCAGCTCTTCCTGGACATTCAGCCCGCCCATGCCGGGCATGCGCACATCCAGCAGCACGCAGGCGTCGAGGCTCGGGTCGCAGTGTTCGAGGAATTCCCGGCCGCTGGTGAAGGGCACCGCCTTGAGGCCCACCGACTCCAGCAGCCAGACGGTGGAGTCGAGCATGCCCGGGTCGTCGTCGACCACATACACCAGCTGCTGCGCCACACTCGTCATTGCCTTGCTCCTGTTGTCGGATGGGTGGGTGAATCGGCTTGCGCCGGGGCCGTCGCCGGCAAGTGGCAGCACATCTTCAAGCCGTGGCTCTGGGGCTGGGCCTGCAAGTCGCCGCCGAAGCCTTCGACGATGCTGCGGCTCATGGACAGCCCGAGCCCCAGGCCGTTGGCCTTGCTGGTGTAGAACGGGGTGAACAGCTGCGCCAGTTGCTCGGCGGAGACGCCCGGGCCCTGGTCGCTGACGCTGACCTCGACCCCGCCTTCGCCACTGGCCTGGGCGCCGAGGACGATCTGCGAGCCCTGCTGCGGATGCACCTCGCGATTGGCCTCGATGGCGTTGCGCAGCAGGTTCAACAGCACCTGCTCGAGCAAGATCCGGTCGGCGTACACCGGCGGCAGATTATCCGCCAGGCGCAGCTCGATCGTCACCTGGCAGGCCTGCGCCTCCCAGGCGCACAGGCGCACCGTTTCCCGGGCCACCTCGGCGAGGTCCAGGGCCTGGACCCGGCGCCCGCCCTTGCGCAAAAAGGCCCGCAGGCGCTTGATCACTTCGGCGGCGTGGGTGGCCTGTTCGGCGATCCGCTCCAGGCCCTGGGCAACCTTTTGCACAGCCTGGGGTTGAGTATCCAAGGCTTGCAGATAGCGCTGGCTGGCGTTGGCGTAATTGACCACCGCCGCCAGCGGCTGATTGATCTCATGGGCGATGCCCGAGGCCAGTTCGCCCAGGGTCACCAGGCGCGCGGTGTGGGCCAGTTCGTCCTGGTGATGGCGCTGCTGGGCCTCGCGCAATTCCCGTTCGCTCTGGTCGTGGGCCACCAGGGAATAGAAGCGCTCGCCACTGGCCGCGCGATGGGCCAGCAGCATCAGCGACACCGGCACCGACGCGCCGCCGGCCGGCGGTTGCAGGCGCGCTTCGATGCTCCAGCGGCCTGTGTGTTCGGCGCGGTGCCAGCCTTCGCGTTGCAGGCTGTCCAGCACCTCCGGGGTGAGGATGCTTGCCAGGTCCGGCATCGGCTGCCCGGCCTCCAGGCCCAGGGTGCGCCGGGCCGCCGGGTTGAGGTAGGTCACCGCGCCGCCGGGCTGGATGAACAGCACCGGGTCGGGGTTGGCCTCCACCACTTCCGCCAGGCGCCGCTTGTTCTCTTCGGCCTGGACCCGGGAGGTGATGTCCCGGGATACCGCCACCACTTCCACCACCGCCCCGGTGTAGGTTTCGCGGATCGCCCGGCAGGCGGTCTCGAACCACAGGTAATGGCCGTCGCGATGGCGGATGCGAAAGGTCATGGTGTGGTAGCCGTCCTGCTCCAGGGCGTCCCGGGTGCGCTGCGTCAGCCCGGCCAGGTCCTGGCTGTGGAACAGGCTGCGGGCCAGGCGCCCGCGCAGCTCTTCGGGCCAGTAGCCGAGCAGGGTCCAGGAGGCTGGCGAGGCGTCGAGAAAGGTGCCGTCGGGCGTATGCCGGGAAATCAGGTCGGTGGTGTTTTCGGTGATCAGCCGGTACAGGCGCCGGGCCGTGGCCGACTCGCGCTCGGCGAGGATCTGCGCCGTGGCTTCGCGGCAACGGGCCAGGACCCGTTGCCGGTGCGGGTCGGGGATAAAGCTCCAGAGCAGCACCCGATCGCCCCACTGGGCCTCGACCTCTTCGATGGCCCGCTGCTGCTCCAGGCACGCACGGACCAGGGCCGGGTGATTGACCGGCAGCAGCGCCGCGACCTCGCTCGACGCCTCGGCATCCAGCCATTGCCGGAGCGCCGGATTCAGGTCCAGCGGCCGCGCCTCGGCGTCCAGCAACAGGCTGGGTTGCGGGTCATGGCCGAGCCAGGGCGAATCCGGCAGCCGGCCTTCACGCTGCAGGCGCAGCCAGCGATTCAAGTGGGTGGAGGTGGGCATCGTCGATAAACCTGCGGGCTGGATCAGCGAATTATTAATATAGTAGAAATACCATACAACTCAGGTAGTACTTCCATATCCATTGCCAAGCAGTATATAAAAGCCTCCGGATAAGTCACCGAGCGCCGTTAAAAACGGTCTCGGCCAATAGAGCTAACAATCAGCCACCGGGTACCCGAACCATGTCCATCTACGAGCAAGGCCTCGCGCCGACGGCCGTCAACCATATCGCCCTGTCCCCCTTGAGCTTCATCGAGCGCACCGCCGCCGTTTACCCCGATTACCCGGCGGTGATCCACGGTTCGATCCGCCGCACCTGGGCCCAGACCTACAGCCGCTGCCGGCGCCTGGCTTCGGCCCTGGCCGGGCGCGGGATCGGCAAGAACGACACGGTGGCGGTGATGCTGCCGAATATCCCGGCCATGCTCGAAGCCCACTTCGGCGTGCCGATGATCGGCGCCGTGCTCAACGCCCTCAACGTGCGCCTGGACGCCGAGGCCATCGCCTTCATGCTGGCCCACGGCGAGGCCAAGGTGCTGATCGCCGACCGCGAATTCCATGAGGTGATCCACGCCGCCATCGCCATGCTCGACCAGCCGCCTTTGGTGATCGACCTCGACGACCCCGAGTACGGCGAGGGCCAGCCGGTCAGCGAGCTGGACTACGAGGCCTTCCTCGCCGAGGGCGACCCGGCATTCGCCTGGCAGTGGCCGGATGACGAATGGCAGGCCATCGCCCTGAACTACACCTCAGGCACCACCGGCAACCCCAAGGGCGTGGTCTATCACCACCGCGGCGCCTACCTCAACGCCCTGGGCAACCAGATGACCTGGGCCATGGGCAACCACCCGGTGTACCTGTGGACCCTGCCGATGTTCCACTGCAACGGCTGGTGCTACCCCTGGACCGTCACCGCCCTGGCCGGGGTGCATGTGTTCCTGCGCCGGGTCGACCCGCAGAAGATCCTCAACCTGATCCGCGAGCACCAGGTCACGCACCTGTGCGGCGCGCCGATCGTGCTCAATGCCCTGGTGAACATGCCGGACTCGGCCAAGGCCGCCATCGACCACCCGGTCAATACCATGGTCGCCGGGGCCGCGCCACCGGCCAAGGTGATAGGCGCGGTGGAGGAAATGGGCATCAAGGTGACCCACGTCTACGTCCTGACCGAGGTCTACGGCCCGGTAACCCTGTGCGCCTGGCACGCGGCCTGGGACAAGTTGCCCCTGGAACAGCGGGCGCAGATCAAGTCGCGCCAGGGCGTGCGTTACCCGACCCTGGAAGGGGTGATGGTGGCCGACCCGAAAACCCTCGAACCCACGCCCCGCGACGGCCAGACCATCGGCGAGATTTTCATGCGCGGCAACACGGTGATGAAGGGCTACCTGAAGAACCCCAGCGCCACCGCCGAGGCCTTCGAGGGCGGCTGGTTCCACACCGGCGACCTGGGGGTGACCCACCCGGACGGTTATGTGGAGATCCGCGACCGGCTCAAGGACATCATCATTTCCGGCGGCGAGAACATCTCCACCATCGAACTGGAAGGCGTGCTCTATCGCCACCCGGCGGTGCTGGAAGCCGCGGTGGTGGCGCGGCCCGACGAGAAATGGGGCGAGACGCCCTGCGCCTTCATCACCCTCAAGGCCGATCACCAGCAGGTCAGCGAGGCGCAGATCATCGCCTTCTGTCGGGAACACCTGGCGGGCTTCAAGGTGCCGCGCACCGTGGTGTTCAGCCAGTTGCCCAAGACCTCCACCGGCAAGATCCAGAAATTCGTCCTGCGCGACATGGCGAAAAACCTCTAGCTTGAATAGACAGAAACCCCGCGCACGCCGTTGCCCTGCCGGGAGTCGGCATGGCGGGGTCTAGCCTTTTTGAATCACCCGGCCCCGGCCGTTCAACCTCCACTCTTGCCCGAGGTTCCTGCAATGCCCGAATTCAACGCCCCCCTGCGCGACATGCGCTTCGTTCTCCATGAGGTGTTCAACGCGCCCAAACTCTGGGCCCGGCTACCGGCCCTGGCCGAGACGGTGGATGCCGACACCGCCGATGCGATTCTCGAAGAGGCGGCCAAGGTCACCGGCCAGCTGATCGCCCCGCTCAACCGCAGCGGCGACGAGGAAGGCGTCACCTGGGACAACGGCCGGGTGCGCACCCCCGCCGGTTTCAAGGAGGCCTACGGCACCTATATCCAGGGCGGCTGGGTCGGCCTGAGCGGCAACCCGGCCTACGGCGGCATGGGCATGCCGAAGATGCTCGCGGTGCAGTTCGAAGAGATGCTCTACGCCGCCAATTCCAGCTTTGCCCTGTATTCGGCCCTGAGCTCCGGCGCCTGCCTGGCCATCGACGCCCACGCCAGCGAGGCACTCAAGGCGCTGTACCTGCCGCCCATGTACGAAGGCCGCTGGGCCGGCTCCATGTGCCTGACCGAGGCCCATGCCGGCACCGACCTGGGGATCATCCGCACCCGCGCCGAACCCCAGGCCGACGGCAGCTACCGGATCAGCGGCAGCAAGATCTTCATCACCGGCGGCGAGCAGGACCTGACCGAAAACATCATCCACCTGGTCCTGGCCAAGCTGCCGGACGCTCCGGCCGGGCCCAAGGGCATCTCGCTGTTCCTGGTGCCGAAGATCCAGGTCGACGCCCAGGGCAACCTCGGCCAGGCCAACGCGGTGAGCTGCGGTTCCATCGAGCACAAGATGGGGATCAAGGCCTCGGCCACCTGCGTGCTGAACTTCGACGGCGCCACTGGCTGGCTGATCGGCGAGGCCAACAAGGGCCTGGCGGCGATGTTCACCATGATGAACTACGAGCGCCTGTCGATCGGCATCCAGGGCATCGGTTGCGCCGAGAACGCCTACCAGAACGCCCGCACCTATGCCCGCGAGCGCATCCAGAGCCGCTCGCCCGCAGGCCCGGTGGCCAAGGACAAGATCGCCGACCCGATCATCGTCCACCCCGATGTGCGGCGCATGCTGCTGTCCATGAAAGCCATGACCGAGGGCGGCCGGGCCTTCGCCAGCTACGTCGGCCAGCAGCTGGACCTGGCCAAGTTCGCCGACCAGCCCCACGAGCGGCACAACGCCGAGGCCCTGGTGGCGCTGCTGACCCCGGTGGCCAAGGCATTCTTCACCGACACCGGGCTGGACAGTTGCATCCTCGGCCAGCAGGTCTTCGGCGGCCACGGCTATATCCGCGAATGGGGCCAGGAGCAACTGGTGCGGGATGTGCGCATCGCGCAGATCTACGAAGGCACCAACGGCATCCAGGCCCTCGACCTGCTGGGCCGCAAGGTGGTGGGCAACGGCGGCGTGGCCCTGCGCCTGTTCACCGGCGAGATCCGCGACTACGCCTACCTGCCCGGCGCCGCCTACGCCGCCGAATTGCTGGACGCGGTGCAGCGCCTGGAAGACCTCAGCGACTGGCTACGGGAGCAGGCGGTGCAAAACCCCAACGCGGTGGGCAGCGCCTGCGTCGAGTACCTGCACCTGTTCGGCTACGTGGCCTACGCCTACCTGTGGGCGCGCATGGCCCAGGTGGCCGAGCACAAGCACGCCGAGGACGAAAGTTTCTACGGCGCCAAGCTGGCCACGGCGCGCTTCTACTTCAGCCGTCTGCTGCCGCGCATCCTCAGCCTGGAGCAGAGCATTCGCGCCGGCAGTTCCTCGCTTTTCGGCCTGGAAGCGGAGCAGTTCTAACCCCCTCGGGCGGGGCCTCCGTGCCCCGCCCTGCTGCACGGCGGCTGATGCAAAACCGCCGGCGGCCTTGCATACTGCGCGCCCCGAACACCGCCCAAGGAAGAAACGTGTTGGCGCCTGCCCCGATCATTGCCCGGCCAGCCATGCTGCTGCCCGACACTGCGCACCTGATCCGCACCTTAGCTACTCGCCCATTCCAGCCTGGTGAACCGACCCTGTCCGCCACCGGCAGTGGCTTGCCATTCTCTTGAATCCGGCACGCCCCGTGCCATCTCCTTTCCTGTCTTTGTCGAGTACGCCCATGCATCGCCTGTTCACTTTGTGGTTATGGATCAACGCCGTCCTCAGCGGAATCGCCGTAGCGGCCCCGCTGTCCGTGATGGTGTTTACCGATCTGCAACTGATCGTCCCCCGGGACGTCAGCGGCACCCTGTTCGGCGGGGCCATGGGCTTTCAGCTGTACCTCGGCATCTGGCTCCTATGCGCCCTCGGCCTGGGCCTGGCCCTGCTCACGCGCATGCCCGGCGCCCGCCTGGCCTGGATCGTCGCCGGCCTGGTGCCGCTGCTGCTGGGCGCCTGGTGGCGGATCAATTACCCGGACGATGCCGACGGCAACCTGATCTTCAGCCCGCAAGCCTGGGAACTGGACTACGCCATGGCGATCGGCTGCGCCTTGGTCTTCAGCGGTCTGTACTGGTATCGACGCGGGCGCCTCAAGCCCCGCCCGGTCGCCACTAGCGCGGATGTGCTGCTGCCCCGGACCGTCGGCGCGCTGATCCTCGCCAGCCTGTTCCTCCTCCCATCGCTGAACTTCATCAAGCAGCAGGCCTTGCCCAACTGTGCGTTCAACAAGGCCGGGCAACAGCTGACGGTGTGCCTGGGCGATGACCCGAACGAACAGGTGATTGTCGACTGAAAGAGGGCTGTGGCCCCGGCTCGAACAGCCCGGCGAGCAGCGCATGTCGCTGCGCCGGAAACCGGGCCCGGGCCACCGGCAAATTGCATTGCATCGCCTACCGTCGCAGGATGTCTGCCCTGACCCACAACCGCTCAAAGGACGTGCTCATGACAATTCGTGCTGTGGTTTTCGATTTTGGTGGCGTGCTGTTCGACTGGAATCCGCACCATCTGTACCGCCAACTGATCCCTGACGATGCCCGCCGCCAATGGTTCCTCGACACCATTTGCACCCAGGCCTGGAATACCCGGCAGGACGCCGGGCGAACGCTGGCCGAAGCGACCCGCAGCCTGGTGGCCGAACACCCGGAACATGCGCCCCTGATCGAAGCCTATTACGGGCGCTGGCCGGAAATGCTCCGCGGCCAGCTGGATGACGGCGTGGCCTTGCTGGAAGACCTGCATCAGGCACAGATGCCGCTGTTCGGGCTGACCAACTGGTCCCAGGAAACCTTCCCCTATGCCTGGGACAACTATCCGTTCCTGCAGCGTTTTCGCGACATCGTGGTGTCCGGGCAGGAGCGGCAGATCAAGCCTGACGCGGAGATCTACCACACCACCCTGCAACGCATCCGCGCGCACCTGCCGGAGGTGGCGCCCCAGGAGCTGGTGTTCATCGACGATCACGCACCGAATATCGTCGCCGCCAAGGCCCTGGGCTGGAATGCGATTCACCATCAGTCCGCGGCTGAAACCCGTCGCCAGTTGCAGGCGTTGGGGTTGGGGTTGTCGGTTTGAACTGAGGCGGGCGCGCCAGTCTGTCAGGTCGGCGGCTGGTACCGCGTGCGGTAGCGCCCCGGGCTTTCGCCGGTCCATTTCTTGAACGCACGATGGAAGGCGCTGGGCTCCTGGAAGCCGGTGCGCTCGGCGATTTCGCCGATGCTCGCGCGGCTCTGGCGCAGCAGTTCGACGGCCATGCCGCGGCGCACTTCGTCCTTGATTTCCTGGTACGACACGCCCTCGCGCTCCAGGCGCCGCCGCAGGGTGCTGGGGCTGACCTGCACCTCGCCGGCGAAGGCTTCCAGGGTCGGCCACTGGCTGTAGTGACTGCGGCGCAGACGTTGATAGACCTGGGTCGCCAGGCCGTGCTGGTTGCGAAAACGGATCACCAGCCATTGCGGCGCGCTGCGCAGAAAGACCTTGAGCGAAGCCAGGTCCTGGACCACCGGCAAGCGCAGGAAGCGGCTGGCGAACTCGATTTCGGTGCGCTCGGCGCCAAAGGTCAGGTTCGGTCCCCAGAGCAAGGCATCGTCGCTCAGGGACAGGCGCGGATAACGGAAGTCGGCGCGGTCGATGGCAATGCGCCGCCCGCCGAGCCAGCACAGCAGGCTGATCATCAGCACCAGGAAGGTCTCTTCGCCAAAACGCCCGGTGGCTTCATCGCGAGGCTGGCTGTCGAGGCTCAGCACCGCGCGCTTGCCGCGCACACTGAGGCTGCCGCGAAAGTCGCGCAGGAACAGGCCGAAGTTGGCCAGGCACTGGCGCAGGGCCTTTTCCAGGGTCGGCTCCTGGATCAGCCCCCGGCAGATCAGAGCAAAAGCCCCCGGCGGCAGGCCGTGGGAATCGAGCTGGAAAAACTCGTCCTGCAGCTCGCGGATCTGGATCAGCCACAGGGCCGCGAACGCGCTGGCCGGCACCCGCGCCTCGGGCTGGCCGAGCAAGGCCGGATCGATGCCCGCCTCGGCCAGCACCGCGGCCAGGCGCTCGGGCCGCTCACGCAAGGCGTGGACCATGACCTGCACGAAGTAGACCGCGACCGAATCCTTTTCCCGCATGGAATGACTGCTCTCTGTGGCTGTGAACATGGCAAAAAACGCCAGCGCGGCTGAGCGCTTTTGGCATAGGCCGGGGTCGGCGCGGGCACTAGACTCGCGCCTCGAAGGTTGCATTGCAAGACGCGTTCGCGCTGCTCTGCGACACGCCCGGACGAAGAAAGAGAAGCCAAGATGAATCTGCAGAATATCGGCGTGATCGGCGCCGGCACCATGGGTAACGGAATCGCTCAGGTCTGTGCCCAGGCCGGGTTCGAAGTGACCTTGCTGGACATCAGCGACAGCGCCCTGCAAAAGGCCCTGGCCACGGTGAGCAAGAACCTCGACCGGCTGATCGCCAAGGGCAGCCTGGACGAAGTACAGAAACAGGCGACGCTGGGGCGCATCCGCACCAGCACCGACTACGCCAGCCTGGTCGACGCGCACCTGGTGATCGAGGCGGCGACGGAAAACCTCGAGTTGAAACTGCGGGTGCTGCAACAGATCGCCGCCCAGGTTGCCAGTACCTGTGTGATCGCCTCCAACACCTCGTCGCTGTCGATCACCCAGCTCGCCGCCAGCGTCAGCGCGCCCGAGCGCTTTATCGGCCTGCACTTCTTCAACCCGGTGCCGGTGATGGGCCTGATCGAAGTGATTCGCGGCCTGCAGACCAGCGACGCGACCCACACCCTGGCCCTGGACATGGCCACGCGCCTGGGCAAGGTCGCGATCACCGCCGGCAACCGCCCGGGCTTCGTGGTCAACCGGATCCTGGTACCGATGATCAACGAGGCGATCCTGGTGTTGCAGGAAGGCCTGGCCAGCGCCGAGGACATCGACGCCGGCATGCGCCTGGGCTGTAACCAGCCGATCGGCCCGCTGGCCCTGGCCGACCTGATCGGCCTGGACACCCTGCTGGCGATCCTTGCAGCCCTCTACGATGGCTTCAACGACAGCAAATACCGGCCCGCGCCGCTGCTCAAGGAAATGGTCGCCGCCGGTTACCTGGGGCGCAAGACCGAACGCGGCTTCCACCGCTATGGCTGAGCGTTGCTCGCGTTTTGCCGAAAGCCGCGACAAGGCCCTGGAGCTGTTCGCCAGCAAGGGCTTCGGCCAGGTCGGCATGCGCGAGCTGGCGAGCCATCTGGGGCTGACCCCGGGCTCGCTGTATCACCATTACCCGAGCAAGCAGCACCTGCTGCTGGACCTGATCGAAGAGTTCTACGACGAACTGCTCGATACCCTGGGGCGCATCGAACGGCGGCGCAAGGCGCCGGACGATCGCCTGCGCACCCTGATCCGCGCCCACCTGAAACTGCACCGGGAACTGCCCCGGCATTTCCGCCTGGTGGAGCGCGACAGCGGTTGCCTGAACCCGGACCAGCAGGAGCGCGTCCGCCAGCTGCGCGAGCAATATGAACGCCGCCTGCTGATGCTCCTCGGCCCGCTGCCGCGGCTCGGCGACGCGGTGCTGCTGGCCACCGGGCATGCCATCGCCAGCCTGCTCAACCATGCGCCCGGCTGGCTGGCCGAACAGCCGTTGGCCGAACACGAGCGCGAAACCCTGCTGGAACACCTGCTCAGCGGCGCCCTGGAACGGCTGTTGAACAGCTCGCCGCAGAGTGCCGTGGCCTGACGCCGGGCCGGGGGCGATCCTGCCCTTTTCCGCCCACGTCCTGGACGTCGAAGTGCGCAGCGCCGCTTGTATTTATTCTTCGTAAGCCTCGCCCTGCTGATTGCCAAACGCGCTATATCGCCGCGCCAGTTGCTTGTCCCACCTGAATATATTTTTTCCCGATAACGGCTATTCAAAGTTATTCAGTGGCCCTTGCGTTTGCCCCGAGCCCGGCCTGCTTAACTGCAAAAGCTGCCGGATAGCGCAGTCTCTACAACCTCCCACGGAAGGCAACGCCATGAGTTCATCCTCGCAACATGTCATTCCGCCCTATGGAGTGGCGATTCAGAAAGCAATCTCCCTCGGCAACCTGCCGCAGATGAAGTCCCTGCTCAAACAACGCGATTCATCCCAGAAAGAATCCAAGGATCTGAGCAGCGCTTACGAGCAGTTGGCACAGGAAGTCGCCCGTCTGGAACGGCGCTAAGGCCGTTTCCATTTTCTAATGCAATGGAGGCAATCATGTCCGGTTCCACTACGTCCCCTGTTGGCCTGTTTCCGCTCAGCTACCGGATCGGCAATCCGACCCCGGGCGCGCCGAGCCTTACCCTCGACCTTCTGGTCTACACCCCCGAGCAGACCGTGCGCGGCACCTCGGTGGTGACCCAGGCCACCAACCCGCCGCTGGACCTGCAGTCCGATGTGTGGGGGCAATACACTTACCTGACCGTCATGCCACCCAGCTCGAGCAAGATCCTGGTCACCGCCCAGGGTAACCAGGGCGGGCCGGGCTCGAACTCGATCGTCACCTTCAAGATTCAACTGGTGGTGGACCACGACTGGAAGAACGGCATCGCCAACTACCAGTACTACAACGGCCAGCGCTGGGTATCGGTGGAGAACGCACCGGCCCACCTCGTCGAGTCGGTACCCTCCTACGCCTTGTCAGCCCTGCCAATACCACTGGAACCCGGCCCGGTCCTGCTGCCGTATCCACCGATCACCCCGCTGTATGCCGCGCCGATCCATGGCGCCATCGCCAGCGGCGACTTGACCCAGATGAAGAGCCTGGCCAGCCTGGCCCAGCAGCAACTGGACCAGTTGCCCCAGCTGCGCAGCGCGCTGGATGCGGCCAAGGACGAGATCGGCCGGCTCGAGCGGCGCTGACCACGGCGTGCCAACCCACCGACTTCCCTGAACAAGAACAAGGAGTTGCACCATGCAAACTGGACTGTTCCATACCCGTATCCAAGCCACCACGGGGCTGTTGGGTGCCCCGGTTCTGACCCTCGACCTGTTGGTCAACACCGTGCAGAAAAAAGTCAGCGGCGTGGCCCGCGTGTTCAAGAGCACTTACCCGCCGGTGAACTTCTTCGCCGACGTGTGGGGCGACTATTCCAAGGCACAGCTGCACCCGTCGACCGAAGGCCACATCATCCTGAGCCTGACCGGCAACCCCAGCGGCCCGACCAGCCAGATCGCCGCGACCTTCCACCTGCACGGGATTCTCGGGCTCGACTGGGCCAGCGGTTTCGCCAGCTACAAATACTGCTACCAGGGCAACTGGCAGGACGTGCAGCACGCCACGGTCAGCCAGGCGTCGATCCCGCACCCCGAGCCTGTGCCCCATCACCCCGTGCCGCTGTATGCGGTGGCGGTGCAGCAGGCGCAAAGCAGCGGTGACCTGGCGCAGCTCAAGGCGGTCGTCCGCCAGGGCGAGCAGCAACTGGCCAGCAGCGATGCGCTGCGCAGCGCCTTGCAGCAGCTGAACGCCGAGATTGCCCGCCTCGAAGCTCGCTGAGCAGTGGCGTCCGGGCCTGGCCTTCCTTCCTCGGGGCCAGGCCCGGTCTTCCATTGCAAACCATGTGTCCGCTCGGGCCGGCACCGCCAGGGACGGCGCGGACATCCACCAGGTTCGTGCTGCGCGCCTGTGTGCGCCCAAAGGACTGTCCATGTCAGCCAATCGCCCCGCCCGCTACCTCAGCGAAACCGACCTCAAGCGTTACGTACCGGTGCATGTGGTCTGGGAAATCACCCTCGCCTGCGACCTCAAGTGCCTGCATTGCGGCTCGCGCGCCGGCCATCGACGCCCCAACGAACTGAACACCCAGGAATGCCTCGACGTGATTGACGCCCTCGCCGCCCTCGGCACGCGGGAGGTCACCCTGATCGGCGGCGAAGCCTATTTGCGCAAGGACTGGACCCGCCTGATCCGGGCCATCCACGACCATGGCATCTACTGCGCGATCCAGACCGGCGGGCGCAACCTCACCCCGGCGAAAATGCAGGCCGCGGTCGAGGCCGGGCTCAACGGCGTGGGGGTTTCGCTGGACGGCCTGGCGCCCTTGCATGACGCCGTGCGCAATGTCCCGGGCTCCTTCGACAAGGCCGTGGACACCTTGCGCCGGGCCAAGCAGGCCGGGCTCGCGGTCAGCGTCAACACACAGATCGGCGCGGCCACCCTGCCCGACTTGCCGGAGCTGATGAACCTGATCATCGAGCTGGGCGCCACCCATTGGCAGATCCAGCTGACGGTGGCCATGGGCAACGCGGTGGATCACCCGGAACTCTTGCTGCAACCCTATCAACTGCTGGAAGTCATGCCGCTGCTCGCGCGCCTCTACCGCGAAGGCCAGGAACGCGGCCTGCTGATGAACGTGGGCAACAACATCGGTTACTACGGCCCATACGAGCATATGTGGCGCGGTTTCGGTGACGAGCGCGTGCACTGGAGCGGCTGCGCCGCCGGGCAAACGGTGCTGGCCCTGGAAGCCGACGGCACGGTGAAGGGTTGCCCGTCACTGGCGACGGTGGGGTTCTCCGGCGGCAATGTGCGCGACATGAACCTGCACGACATCTGGCACTACAGCGAAGGCATGCATTTTGGCCGCCTGCGCTCGGTCGACGACCTCTGGGGTTATTGCCGCACCTGCTACTACAACGACGTGTGCCGCGGCGGCTGCACCTGGACCTCGCACTCGCTGCTGGGCAAGCCGGGCAACAATCCGTACTGCCACTACCGCGCCCTGGACCTGCAGAAAAAGGGCCTGCGCGAACGCATCGTCAAACTCGAGGACGCCGCCAAGGCCTCGTTCGCGGTCGGCCGCTTCGACCTGATCACCGAACGCATCGACACCGGCGAGACGGTCAGCAGCGTCAGCGACAGCGGCCAGGTGATCAAGCTGGCGTGGATCAACCAGGGGCAGAAATCCCCCGAGGAAGGACGCCTGCCCACCCGACTGGCCCTGTGCCGCAGCTGCTGGCAGTACATTCATGCCCACGAAACCACCTGCCCGCACTGCTCGGCCGATGTGGCCAGCGCCGAGGCCGACTACCTGGCCGACCGCGCCCGGCAGCAGGCGATCATGGATCGCCTGACCGGCCTGCTGGGCATGCCCCAGACCCGGCTGGTGTAGCGCCACCCCAGGCTCGCCGCCGACTCGGCGGCGGGCCTGACAGGGAGTGCACCAAGGGTGATAACCCGTCACCGCCCCAATGAGAAAACCGTCTAAGAACAAGCCCACTGCCACCCAGGTTTAGGCTTTGCTAGTGGAGGTCTCAATCCATCGGTTTTTTGCCAGCGGGCCGGCTTATCCGGCGCGCCCGCTGCCCTGCCATCCGGGAGTCACCAGCATGAAAATCAATCCCTACCTGATCTTCAACGGCGATTGCGCAGCCGCCTTCAAGTTCTACGCCCAGAGCCTGCAAGGCACCCTCGAAGTGATGATGACCTTCGGCGAAAGCCCCGCCCGCGAGCATGTTCCCGCCGAGTATCACAACCTGATCATCCACACCCGCCTGCTGGTGGGCGACCAGGCCATCATGGGCTCGGACAGCACGCCCGATCGGCCTTACGCGGGGATCCACGGCTGCTCGATATCGCTGAATGTCGACAGCATCGCCGAGGCCGAGCGGGTATTCGCCGCGCTGGCGGACCAGGGCACTGTGCAGATGCCGTTGGAGGCCACCTTCTGGGCGGCGCGCTTCGGCATGCTGGTCGACCGCTTCGGCGCCTCGTGGATGGTCAACTGCGAAAAGGACCAGTGACAGGCGCTGGTGGTTAAGCCCAAGGTGCCGTGGCGATCCGCGGCACTTCAGGCTTCGCCCTTGGCCTCCATCACCTGCAGCGCCCCCAGGCGCTGACGTATGCCTTCGCTGGCCATCGGCCCGGCCTGGACCGTGCAGTGCTCCAGCGGTACCGGGCGGCCATCGACCAGGTCAGCCATCATCGGCCGCACCGGCCGGCCGGTGGCGCGCTCGACGATCTGCACGCTTTCCCCTTCCGGCGCGTAATGGCGATTGCCCCAGGCAACGAACGCCATCAGCACCACACGGAAGTCCTCGCCCCGGGCCGTCGGCACATACTGGTAGCGCAGCGGCCGCTGGCTGTAGGCCTGGCGCTCGAGCAAGCCGGCCTCGACCAGCGAATTCAAGCGCCGGGTGAGCATGTTGGGGGCGATCTCCAGGCTGCGGGAAAACTCCTCGAAACGCCGCAGGCCATGCAGGGCGTCGCGCATGATCAGGATGCTCCACCACTCGCCCACCCGCTCCAGACTGCGGGCAATCGGGCATTCGTCGTGAAGGAGGGTCTTGCGTTGCATGGCGGTTCCTCGGAGTTCGCAGTTGCGTATTTGTGGTTCGGGCATGTTACTTTCATGATGATAGTGACGTCCATAGAGCGACACACCCCACTCGAGATGAAGGAGCTGAAGGTCATGAATAAACGCATTGTCGTCACTGGCATGGGCGCATTGACCCCGCTGGGCTGCGGCGTCGAACAGGTCTGGCAACGCCTGCTGGCCGGGCAATCGGGTATCCGCCGGCTACCGGAAGAACTGATCGGCGACCTGCCGATCAGCATCGGCGGCCAGGTTCCGGACCGCATCCAGGACCCGCAGGCCGGCTTCGATCCGGACGCGCTGCTGTCGCCCAAGGAACAGCGCAAGATGGACCGCTTCATCCTGTTCGCCCTCGCCGCCGCCCAGGAGGCGCTGACCCAGGCCGGCTGGGTGCCGCAGACCGCGGAAGAGCAGGAACGTACCGCCACCATCATCGCTTCGGGCGTGGGCGGCTTCCCGGCCATCGCCGACGCCGTGCGCACCACCGACAGCAAGGGGCCGCGGCGTCTTTCGCCGTTCACCATTCCGTCCTTCCTCAGCAATATGGCCGCCGGTCATGTGTCGATCCAGCATGGCCTGAAGGGGCCGCTGGGCACGCCGGTGACGGCCTGCGCCGCGGGTGTCCAGGCCATCGGCGACGCCGCGCGGATGATTCGTGCCGGGGAGATCGACGTCGCGGTCTGCGGGGGCACGGAAGCCACGATTCACCGGGTCAGCCTGGCCGGTTTCGCTGCCGCTCGCGCCCTGTCGAGCGATTTCAACGACACCCCGGAACGTGCTTCGCGGCCCTTCGACCAGGCGCGCGACGGCTTTGTGATGGGCGAAGGCGCCGGCCTGCTGGTGATCGAGGAGCTGGAACACGCCCTGGCCCGGGGCGCCACGCCGATCGCCGAACTGGTGGGCTACGGCACCAGCGCCGACGCCTATCACATGACCGCCGGGCCAGAAGATGGCGACGGTGCCCGCCGCGCCATGCAACAGGCGTTGCGTCAGGCCGGCGTCGAGCCGTCCCAGGTCCAGCACCTGAACGCCCACGCCACCTCGACCCCGGTGGGCGACAAAGGCGAACTGGCGGCGATCAAGAGCGTGTTTGGCCACCACAGCGAGCTGGCCATCGCCTCGACCAAATCGGCCACCGGCCACCTGCTGGGCGCCGCCGGCGGGATCGAAGCGATCTTCACCATCCTGGCGCTGCGCGACCAGATCGCCCCCGCCACCCTCAACCTGGAAAACCCGGATGCCGCCGCGCAAGGCCTCAACCTGATTCGTGGCCAGGCGCAGCCGCTGGCGATGGAATACGCCTTGTCCAATGGCTTCGGCTTTGGCGGGGTGAATGCCAGCGTGCTGTTCCGGCGCTGGGGGTAAGGCCGGGATTGTTCGCCGGGCATAACGTGGTTTCAGTGTGGCTTCGCTGGAACTTCGATGTGCCCGGCCCGCCTTGTGCAGCTGGGTATTTTCAGTCGGATGTCGACACGTTCGGCACCTTCGCCAGGTTGCCGTGCATGCATCCGACTTCAAAGGTAAAGAGGATGGGCGGCTGCGAGCCACCCTCAAGCTGACCAAACTGTAATGACGCTGGATTTATAGCGGCTGGATCGGGCTTTCCCTAGGACGATCGTGCCAACACCCCCCTTGCCTGGCCCACACCCTCCACATGAATGAGTAGCTTGGGCGCAGATTCCGGGGCACGCAGTCACCAGGCTCCGCAATCCGAGCGAAGAAGAACAAGAAGACTTCAGCTCTTGTTTTTTTTCATGACTTTTTAGTTTGTGAGGGAAAACGAACCATGGCGATATTCGACTACAAGGGCCAAGACGGTCGCGTGCTCATTTCAGATGCCTGGAACCTTGCCACCTACACCAGCGGTGTAGCGACGGTAGGGGCGCTCTACAACCTGCCCGGGGCGGTCCTGGGCGAAGGCAACACCTTTGCCCTGCCCAAGGGCTGGCGCGAAATCAGCGCCAGTGACCTGGGCATCGACGGCAGCCACCTCGACCTGACAGGCAGCTTCAAGGGCGAGAACGTATCCGGCTCCCAGGCCAAGGTGTTCGGCCAGTACGACGAGAGCGGCAAGCTGGTCAAAATGGGCTTTTCGATTGCCGGCACCAACTCGCCGATGGACCTGCTGGGCTACCCGGCGATGATCGACAACTCCTATATCCACGGCTACGACTACCTGCTCGACTCGATCAAGAACTACGCCACCAGCCATAACCTGACGGGCAAGGATGTGCTGGTCACCGGCTACAGCCAGGGCGGCTCCGTGACCAACAGCATGTACCTGGGCAGGGACACCCTGGCCGACGGCTTTTTCAAGGATTCGGACTACTTCGGCATGGCCTCGCCCAAGGCCAGCAACAGTGACGGCATCTTCAACTTCGGCTTCGAAAACGACATCGTGCATCGGCTGATCGGCGAACAGACCGACCTGAGCGGCGCCATTCTCGCGGCCCTCAAAGGCAGTGATGCCAGCTACACCTCGACCACCGACAACATCGTGCTGTTCGACACGGTCTACGCCCTGCCCACCTGGCCCAACGGCCCCTTCTCCGTGGTCAATCCCAACGGCTGGGTGGCGCACCTCGAAGGCATCTTCATCAACCCTATCCAGCGCATCGGCCAGTCGACGTTCTACGACTACATCGAGCGCGACAGCACCATCATCATCAGCAACCTCGACCCGGTCAGCCGCAGCTTTACCTGGGTCAGCGACAAATACTCCGCCACCTCCAACCACTTCGGCACTCCGGCCTTTCTCCTCGGCACGGACAGCGCGGACAAGTTGCAGGACGGCCGCAACGACGACTTCCTGGACGGCTTCGCCGGCAACGACAGCTTCAAGGTCAGCACCGGTACCGACATCGTCGCGGGCGGGGTGGGCGACGACAAAGTCTTCCTGCAGGGTACGGTCTCCAGCTACGAAGCCGTGCGCCTGAGCGATGGCAGCCTGTTTCTCAACGACACCGGCGGGCGTTACGGCCTCAAGGAGCTGCACGACGTCGAACATGTCGAGTTCGAAGGCCTCCTGGGCCAGGCCTTGACCCCGGCCTATACCGTGACCAGCAGCAAGCTCAACTTCGAAGGCCTGTTCGGATCGGACAAGAGCTACGCCAAGGCCACCGAAGGCACGCAGTTGGCCGACCTCCTGAAGGGTACCGCCGGCCGCGACCTGATCTTCGGCCAGGGCGGTGACGACCTTATTGAAGGCGGTGCGGGCCATGATCTGCTGCACGGTGGAAGTGGCAACGACACCCTGCTCGGCGGCAATGGCAACGACGCCCTCTACGGCGGCGCACAGAACGACATCCTGGTCGGCGGCCTGGGCAACGACACCCTCAGTGGTGGCGTGGGCAGTGATCTGTTTGTCTTCGACCTGGGCGGGTTCGGCCATGACCTGATCAGCGACTTCAACGTTCACCAGAACGGGTTCGATCAGTTGGTGTTCTCCAAATCCCTGTTCGCCTCCGCGGCTGCGGTCATCAGCGCCACCAGCCAGCAAGGCAGCGACAGCCTGATCGTGGCGGGAGACAGCAGCATCACCCTGGTAGGGTTCAACCCCGCGCAACTCAGTGCGGACATGATCAGCCTGGTCTGACGCTCGATGGGCACGCCCTCCATCCGTGTGAGGGTGTTGCTCCAACCGGCTTTGGCCACTTCAGAAACACAAAGGGTCCACCTTGGGGTGGGCCCTTTTTTTGATCGTCCATTCTTTATTTAGGGCACTTGAGCCATCGGCAAGCTCACCCCACACACATCCAACGAAGGCTCTGCTCTTGAGCCTGTATCGATCTGTTCCACCAGGCCGCTCCGGATACTCTGGATGGTTTGTTGCGGGCAGAAAAAACCCGGCTCGATGGCCGGGTTTCTGTTCAGTCAATCCTGCACTCGCAATACCGATCGGTAACCGCGAGCACTATGTCCTCAGGCGCATCACGAGCTCGCCATCAAGCACCTCGCCCGTCTCTAGAAACCCCTCGGAGGCATAAAGATTGCGCGCCCCAATATTCTCCGGCGCGACGCCCAGGGTGATGTCAGGACCTCCTGACAAGCCTTTCAGGTATGCCACCAGCGCACGCAGAGCTGCGCGTCCATACCCTAAACCTTGGTGCTGACGATCAATCATCAGGCGATAGAGCCAGCGACCGTTATCGTCCGGGTCGAGGGCATGCATAAGGAAGCCGACCATTTCTCCAGAATGAACGGCGCGCACCGCCAAGGGTTCACACCAAGGACATTCGGCAGCTTCTTCCAATGATTCGGCGTTGCTGGCAATAAAGTCGATCTGTTCGTCACGCACTTGCAGAGCGCAACATTCTGCTTCTTCATCGCGAGTGGATATCGGAGCAAGAAGCACAGCGGGGTAAAGCGTACGCATTGGGTTTTCTCCGCGGGGCAGTGATCGCCCCTCCAGCATTTCGTTGATGGTTCAGTAGCGAAAACATCGTTGGAATCTGGGTCATAGGGCACCTCCTTTTTTCTCGCGGATGGAAACCGATTGGCTGATCCGGCCAAGCGGCGGCGAAATTCTAGAAAACCTCACTTTAACGACGCAAGCGATAGCCATGTTTTGAAAAGAGGTCCTGGTCACCTGAAGCACAAACCCATGCAAACCCAGGATCCCTGGACGAAAGTTGATGAGCGCTCCGAGCAGAGCGAGCCGGCCGCTGCTTTCGCATGATTAAGGGTTAGTATCTCCGCTGGAAACTTCAGCAACGAAGGTTCGGCCCGATTCAGCCGATCAGCGTTCAACCTGTCATGGAAAACGGGAAGTGCTATGAACCAACATAAATTGCCCCTGCTTCTACTAGCAGTACTCGCGGCGGGCACGGGCGGCTGCAAACAAGAGGTGGCGGCTGCCTATAACGGGCCGTTCGGCCTGCAGATGGGCATGACCGCCGAGCAGGCCCGGGCAGTCACCGAGGTTCTGGGCAGCAACGATCGGCGCAACCTCATGCTGGTCGAGCACCCGCCGAGGCCGATGGCCGGGTTTGATCAGTTATCACTCAAGTTTGGTAAAGAAGCCGGGCTGTGCGAAATCTACACAGCGGTCGAGATGCCGGAGAATGCGCAGGACTCGGCCATTCGCGCCCGCTTCGAAGAATTGACTCGTCTACTCACCCAGCGCTATGGCGCGCCCTCGGTAGCCATCGACCAGGCAGTGGATGACGAGCGAGAGCAAGTCCTGGTGTCCCAGTGGCTGGCCTCCCAAGGGGCGAGTCTGGAAGGTGCGCAGGAAGCCGTGCTGACCGTCGGCAGACGCGATGTCGACCCCATCAGTATCAGCCTGTCCATTTCCGGCCCTGGGTCCGAACAGTGCCAGCAGGAGCAACGTCAGGGGCCGACCGACGCTTCTTGAATGGCGTCCAGGCATCACCAGGCACGCTGGCTTTTAAAGCGCTGATTGGCCTCAGTTTAAGGCAACGAGGTGTCTACGAAACCCGGGGCGATTCAATCATGTCCCCTCGCTGCGGCTGGTCGACCCGCACAAATCCCGCCGCTTCATAGGTCTGTTCATAGAGGCTCGGCCCGGCCGGGTCTTCCCACCATCGGCTTGCCTGGAGAAAAGCATGCCTACAACCACGACCCCTTCTCAACGGAATGAGTTCGCCAACCTTGGCGCTCGTCTGATTCGCTTCGGCCAGGCGCTACAGGAAGGCTCGACAACCGTAGGTAAGCTCACCTCCCTGGCAGCAGCATGCGGTATCAGCTTCAAGCTGAAAGCTACTGCGGAACAGGGAGAGCCCCAGAATGGCTAGAACACTCCTTCGGGTCCGAAGTAAGGGTGTGGCCTTCTACCTGAACTCTGAAACCTCCCCCCCCATACCGGGCATCGAAATCGCTACCGCCTATTCAAGACGGAAAATTACGGCCGCGAAAAATCGGGCTGGATTCAAGTGGGTTCGATTGCTGGTAGGGAGTTGATGGCGATTCAGGGAGAGATAGCCTTGCTCGAAGCTTGTGAGGCGCTATTCAGCAGCAAGAAACCTCACCGCTATGGTGCGATACGCGGCAAGCCGGGCAAGTGGGAGGGAGAGGCATTCCCTTATCGGATGGACATGGCTATCAGCGGCTCAGAAGGAGTTCGCCACAGCCCGCCGGAAAGTCGACGGATAGCCAGGACAACGGACTGGGCGAACGACTCAACGATATCCGTGCGCAATGCCGGCAACCATCAGAGCTTTCCAAAATGCCCACGCCCGAAATCTGAATTGGCGCTCGTCCCGGCCAGCACATTCGCCCCTTTACAAGTGCGCTGGGCCGGTCGAGCGGCGCAACTCTACAAACTGTCGAGACATCTGTCTCGAACACAATTCTGAATAAACCTGAAAGCCTGCCGCCACCTGCGACACGCTAGCCCTATCCGGTCAGAGGCAATAAATAAATCGAGAACTGATCAAGATCAGCGAATTTCAACGCCGCCGTTGGGGAGATAACGGAACCCCACCCTGCCCCCAGGCGATCCGCAACTACATCCGGAACGGACAACTCCCAGGCGAGCAGATAGGCAAGCTCTGGTACGTTGACTGGGCTGCATTCACCAAGTCAGCCGGTAACGATCTCGTCGCGATGGTATTGAAAGGAGCTGCATGATGGCACCAAGGCCGCGCAAAACTGCGAACAAGAGCCTTCCGCAGAATCTGTACTTCGATGCGCGGCGCGGGACATATCGCTACCGGCGGCCGACCGACGGGAAACTCTTCCCGTTCGGCTCCGATCGCCTGAAAGCAATCGACGCAGCGAAGCAGCTGAACCTAGAGTTCATGCGTGGTGCAGATCTGATCGGCGCCGTGATGGGTAACTCATCCGAGTCTTTCGCCGGGTTCCTCGACACCTATGAACGTGATGTCCTGCCTCCGCGGGAACTGGCCAAAGGCACATTGGGCCTGTACGCCGTCCACTTCCGCCGCTTTCGGAAGCACTTCGAAGGCAAGGCCGTGGACCAGATCACGATCCGCATGATCGCAGAAATGCTGGATGCCCTTACCCCGCGCACCGCCAACCAATGCCGGGCGCTGCTGATCGACATATTCAACCATGCGGCGGCCAAGGGCCTATGCCCGGATAACCCGGCGGCCAGCACCATCAGCCGCATCGAGAAGAAGCAGCGCAAGCGACATACCATCGAAGGCCTTAAGACGATCCGGGAGAAGTCGCCAACCTGGCTGCAGAACGCGATCGACCTCGCCCTGATCACGGCTCAGCGCCGGACGGACATCCTCAATATGCGGTTCGACGGGGTTCGGGAGGGGTTTCTGTACGTAGTGCAGCAGAAGACGGCCAAGGCCAGTGACGCGGCATGGATCCGGTTTAAGGTGACCGGTGAGCTCCAGGCTGTGATCAGCCGGTGCCGGGATGATATCGCTTCCCCCTACTTGGTTCACCGCCGGCCGGATCGCCTGAAACAGAAGCAGGCGCAGACGAAAGAGCATTGGACGCAGGTGGAGGAGCGATATTTGACGCGAGCCTTCAAAGAGGCCCGGGAACTGGCGGGTTGCTACAAAGGTTGGAAAGAAGAGGAGATGCCAGGCTTCCACGAAGTGCGAGCGCTATCACTGCACCTGTATCAGAAAGCTGGAAAGGACGGGCAGAAAATCGCCGGTCACGCGAGCGAGAGCATGACCAAAAACTACCAGCGCGACCATGCGGAAATCGTCTGGTCCGAGGCGATTCCAGACCTGAATATCAGCGAAATCACCGGGTAGTTTTGCGCGGGTATTGCGCAGGCACAAAAAAGCCGATCTTCTGATCGGCTTAAGTGTCTGATTTTACTCAGGAATATGGTCGGGACGGAGTGATTCGAACACTCGACCCCTAGCACCCCATGCTAGTGCGCTACCGGACTGCGCTACGCCCCGACTAGGCGTGTTACTGGGTTTGCTTCTTAACGAAGCGCTCAAGAATATATCGCAAGCTTTTGAAATTTGGAAGTATTTTCAAAGCAGAAAATCACTTCTTGAGTACCACCAGAACGTCCTCCAGTTCGGAGATCATCTGACGGATCAATTGCTTGTACTGTGTGGTGTCGTCTTTGGCTTCATCACCGGAAAGGCGCAGGCGTGCTCCACCGATGGTGAACCCCTGATCATAAAGCAACGCGCGGATCTGCCGGATCATCAGCACATCCTGGCGCTGATAATACCGGCGATTTCCGCGGCGCTTGACGGGGTTGAGTTGAGGAAACTCCTGCTCCCAATAACGCAGCACATGCGGTTTGACCGCACAGAGCTCACTGACTTCTCCAATGGTGAAGTAGCGCTTGCCCGGAATGACCGGGAGCTCGTCGTTATGACTTGGTTCCAGCATAAGCCTCAACTCGGGCCTTCAACTTCTGCCCTGGACGAAAGGTG
Source organism: Pseudomonas sp. B3G-3 (assembly GCF_028640915.1). Lineage (NCBI taxonomy): Bacteria > Pseudomonadati > Pseudomonadota > Gammaproteobacteria > Pseudomonadales > Pseudomonadaceae > Pseudomonas > Pseudomonas sp. B3G-3. The sequence continues at coordinate 25,942 of NZ_JAQZAB010000127.1, forward strand.
ACCACACGGCGTGCCGTGATCGGGATTTCTTCACCCGTCTTCGGGTTGCGGCCAGGTCGCTGGCGTTTATCCCGAAGGTCGAAGTTACCGAAACCGGACAATTTGACCTGTTCGTTATCTTCGAGAGCGTGCCTGATTTCCTCAAAAAACAGCTCGACCAATTCCTTGGCCTCACGTTTATTCAGGCCCAGCTCTTCGTAGAGACGTTCGGCCATTTCAGCTTTCGTCAGAGCCCCCATACGTCACTTCCTTAACGTGGCGTTCAACCTGTGTTCGAGCGAGGTGAGGATATTTTGCGTCGTGGAGTTCACCTCATCGTCATTAAGAGTGCGCGATGGATGCTGCCAGGTCAAGCCAACTGCAAGGCTTTTTCTATGAGGATCAATGCCTTTACCTTGGTACACGTCAAACAACCTGAGGTCTGTCAGCCATTCGCCTGCATTCTCACGGATTACATCCAACACCGCACTGGCGGCAACATCGCGATCAGCCAGCAGGGCCAAGTCACGACGTACTTCAGGAAAACGCGACAACTCACGGAATTCCGGCATTTTTCCCGAGGCTACTTCGGCCAGAACCAGCTCGAAAACGAAGACCGGACGGTCGAGACCGAGGGTTTTCGACAATTCAGGGTGGATAGCACCGATATAGCCAACCAGACGACCTTCACGCTCGATGCGCGCGGTTTGACCCGGGTGCAACGCAGGGTGCTTGCCAGGCGCAAAAGTAAAAGCATCGAGTGCGCCGGCAAAGCCCAGCACTGCTTCCACGTCGGCCTTGACGTCAAAGAAGTCCACGACATCGCGACCTTGTGCCCAGCCTTCCGGCAGACGAGTGCCGCACACCACACCGGCCAGCATCGGCTCTTGCTTCAAGCCTTCCAGTTGACCGACGAAACGCAGGCCACTCTCGAACAGACGGACACGGTCCTGCTGACGGTTCAGGTTGTGCTGAAGCGCCTTGACCAGTCCCGGCCACAGCGACGAACGCATGGCAGCCATGTCGTTGGAAATCGGATTGGCCAGCAACAGCGGCTCGACACCTGGATTAAACAACTCGAACTGTTTCGGATCGATGAAGCTGTAAGTAATAGCTTCCTGATAACCGCGGGCCACCAGCAAACGACGCAGCTCAGGCAGATCGCTACGAGCTTCGGCCTTGGCTTGTGGAGCCAGACGCGCTTGTGGGTAGCGAACTGGCAGGCGGTTGTAGCCGTATAGACGAGCCAGCTCTTCGATCAGATCGACTTCCAGGCTGATGTCGAAGCGATGGCTTGGCACTTCAACGCGCCACTGCCCTGCTCCATCAGCGGAAATCTTCAGGCTCAGGGCACCGAGCAGACGCTCGACCTCCGGCGCCTCGATTTCCATGCCCAGCATCTGGGTGATGCGCTCGGCACGCAGGGTGATCGGAGCGATCGACGGCAGGTGCTGCTCGCTGACCGCTTCGATAATCGGGCCGGCTTCGCCACCGGTGATCTCCAGCAGCAGGCCAGTGGCACGCTCCATGGCTTCACGGGCCAGTTGCCAGTCCACACCACGCTCGTAGCGATGCGAGGCGTCGGTGTGCAAGCCATAGGAACGAGCTTTACCAGCGACAGCGATCTGGTCGAAGAAAGCACTTTCCAGGAAAACATCGCGGGTGGTAGCAGCTACGCCACTGTGTTCGCCACCCATGACGCCGGCAATCGCCAGAGCCCGGGTATGGTCAGCGATAACCAGGGTATCGCTGCGCAAGGTCACTTCCTGGCCGTCGAGCAAGACCAGCTTCTCACCCTCTTCTGCCATCCGTACACGGATGCCACCGTTGATTTCGGCAAGATCGAAAGCATGCAGCGGCTGCCCCAATTCGAGCATTACGTAGTTGGTGATGTCCACAGCCGCATCGATGCTGCGTACGTCAGCGCGACGCAGACGCTCGACCATCCACAGTGGGGTCGGCCTGGACAGGTCGACATTGCGGACGACCCGGCCCAGATAACGCGGGCAAGCCGCGGGCGCCAGCACTTCAACCGGACGCACTTCGTCGTGCGCAGGCGCGACGGATAGCACCACTGGACGGGTGACTGGTGCGGCATAGAGCGCGCCAACTTCACGGGCGAGACCTGCCAGCGACAGGCAGTCACCGCGGTTAGGAGTCAGGTCGACTTCAATGCTGGCATCATCCAGCTCCAGGTACTCACGGAAATCCTTGCCTACCGGCGCATCGGCCGGCAATTCCATCAGACCGTCATTGCCCTCTCCCACCTGCAGTTCTGTCTGGGAGCACAGCATGCCGTTCGACTCGACACCGCGCAGCTTGGCCTTCTTGATCTTGAAGTCGCCAGGCAGCTCCGCGCCGATCATGGCGAAAGGGATCTTCAGGCCCGGACGCACGTTTGGCGCACCGCACACGACCTGGAAGGTTTCCGCGCCATTGCTGACCTGGCAAACACGCAGCTTGTCGGCATCAGGGTGTTGTTCGGTGCTCAGCACCTCGCCCACCACCACGCCACTGAAAACACCGGCGGCCGGCGTCACGCTATCGACCTCAAGACCGGCCATCGACAGGCGAGCAACCAGCTCGTCGCGACTTACCTGCGGGCTTACCCAGCCGCGCAGCCATTGTTCACTGAATTTCATCCTGCTCTCCTGAAAGATTCGTTACGGGCGTGCGACCTAGCGAAATTGCGCGAGGAACCGCAAGTCGTTGTCGAAGAACAGGCGCAAGTCATTCACGCCGTAACGCAGCATGGCCAGACGCTCGGCGCCCATACCGAAGGCAAAGCCCTGGAACTCTTCCGGATCGATCCCGGACATGCGCAGCACGTTCGGGTGAACCATGCCGCAGCCCATGACTTCCAGCCAACCGGTCTGCTTGCAGACACGGCAACCTTTACCGCTGCACATCACACATTCCATGTCGACTTCGGCGGACGGCTCGGTGAACGGGAAGTACGAAGGACGGAAACGCACCGCCAGTTCTTTTTCGAAGAACACCCGCAAGAACTCTTCGATGGTCCCCTTGAGGTCGGCGAAATTGATGTCGCGGTCGATCAGCAGGCCTTCGACCTGGTGGAACATCGGCGAGTGGGTGATATCGGAGTCGCTACGGTACACACGGCCTGGGCAGACAATGCGGATCGGCGGCTGCTGCGATTCCATGGTGCGGACCTGTACCGGCGAGGTATGGGTGCGCAACAGCATGTTCGCATTGAAATAGAAGGTGTCATGCATCGAACGGGCCGGGTGGTGGCCTGGGATGTTGAGCGCCTCGAAGTTGTGATAGTCGTCTTCGACCTCAGGGCCTTCGGCGATGCCGTAGCCGATATGGGTGAAGAACTGTTCAATACGTTCCAGAGTCCGGGTCACAGGATGCAGACCGCCGGAGACCTGGCCACGGCCAGGCAGGGTCACATCGATGGACTCGGCGGACAGTTTGGCAGCCAGTTCGGCTTCTTCAAACAAAGCCTTACGCGTATTGAGAGCCTCTGTAACACGCTCCTTGGCAACGTTGATCAGGGCGCCGACCTGCGGACGCTCCTCTGCCGGCAAATTCCCCAGGGTCTTCATCACCTGAGTCAATTCACCCTTCTTGCCAAGGTACTGAACCCGGATTTGCTCCAGGGCATTGATATCTTCAGCGCTTTGCACAGCCTCTAGTGCTTGAGAGACCAGCGCATCCAGGTTTTCCATGTACAGACTCCAGATACAAAATAGGGGAAGAGCTTGTAGGCTCTTCCCCTATTTATGACGTTTAACACCTGGGCCCACAGAGGTGAGCCCGGGTGACTGTCGGGGGTACTTAAGCCAGAGTGGCTTTAGCTTTCTCGACAATCGCAGCAAACGCCGCTTTTTCGTTCACTGCCAGATCAGCCAGAACCTTACGGTCGATCTCGATGGACGCTTTTTTCAGGCCAGCGATAAAACGGCTGTAGGACAGACCGTTGATACGAGCACCAGCGTTGATACGAGCGATCCACAGAGCGCGGAACTGACGTTTTTTCTGACGACGGTCACGGTAGGCGTATTGGCCTGCCTTGATTACCGCTTGCTTGGCAACACGGAATACGCGGGAGCGCGCGCCGTAGTAGCCTTTAGCAAGTTTCAGAATTTTTTTGTGACGTTTACGGGCAATGACGCCACGCTTTACACGAGCCATGAGTTACTTCCTCTATTCTTGATCCAAAAATTAACGAAGGCGCAGCATGCGCTCGACTTTTGCCACGTCAGACGGATGCAGCAAGCTGCTACCGCGCAGTTGACGCTTACGCTTGGTCGACATTTTGGTCAGGATGTGGCTCTTGAAAGCGTGCTTGTGCTTGATACCGTTAGCAGTTTTCAGAAACCGCTTAGCAGCACCACTTTTGGTTTTCATCTTTGGCATGTTCGGATACTCCGCATTCAGTTGATAAACATAATCAGAAGGCCTGCCGTGCCCTGTTGATTACTTCTTCTTTTTCGGGGCGATGACCATGATCAGCTGGCGTCCTTCCATCTTAGGATGCTGTTCGACCGAACCGTACTCTTGCAGGTCAGCTTCAACCCGCTTGAGGAGTTCCATCCCCAGCTCCTGGTGGGCCATCTCACGGCCGCGGAATCGCAAGGATACCTTGGCCCTGTCCCCGTCACTCAGGAAACGTACCAGGTTGCGCAGTTTTACCTGGTAATCCCCTTCCTCCGTCCCTGGACGAAACTTGATTTCTTTTACCTGAATCTGCTTCTGGTTCTTCTTCGCCGCAGCAATCTGCTTCTTCTTCTCGAAGATCGACTTGCCGTAGTCCATCACACGGCAAACCGGTGGGACTGCGTCGGCGGAGATTTCCACCAGATCAAGCTTGGCTTCTTCAGCAATACGAAGCGCTTCATCAATCGAGACGATGCCAATCTGCTCGCCGTCAGCGCCAATTAACCGAACCTCGCGTGCCGAGATATTCTCGTTGATCGGGGCTTTCGGTGCAGCTCGTTTATCTTGTCTCATTTCACGCTTAATAATAATTACTCCGAATCTGGGCGACCACGCCGGGAAACCGCTTGTGCAAGGAACTCCGAGAATTGAGCGACGGGCATCGAGCCCAGGTCAGCACCTTCACGGGTACGCACAGCGACAGTCTGCGTCTCGACTTCCCGATCTCCAATAACCAAGAGATAGGGAACCTTGAGCAAAGTATGCTCGCGGATTTTAAAGCCGATCTTTTCATTTCTCAAGTCGGACTTGGCACGAAATCCGCTTTGGTTGAGGGTTTTTTCCACTTCGAGGGCAAAATCTGCCTGTTTATCAGTGATATTCATCACCACGGCCTGGGTCGGAGCCAGCCACGCAGGGAATGCGCCTTCGTAATGTTCGATCAGAATCCCGACGAAACGCTCGAAGGAACCGAGAATCGCCCGGTGCAACATCACCGGATGTCTACGGCTGTTATCTTCGGAAACGTATTCAGCGCCCAGACGGATCGGCAGGTTGAAATCGAGCTGCAAGGTACCACACTGCCAGACACGCCCCAGGCAGTCTTTCAGCGAGAATTCGATTTTCGGGCCGTAGAATGCACCTTCCCCTGGCTGCAGGTCGTATGGCAAGCCGGCGCTATCAAGCGCAGCGGCCAAGGCATTTTCAGCGCGATCCCACAGCTCGTCGGAGCCCACACGCTTTTCAGGGCGGGTGGAAAGCTTCATTTCGATGTCCTTGAAGCCGAAGTCGGCATAGACATCCATGGTCAGCTTGATGAATGCCGCGGATTCGGCCTGCATCTGCTCTTCGGTACAGAAGATGTGCGCGTCGTCCTGAGTGAAGGCACGCACACGCATGATGCCGTGCAACGCACCGGACGGCTCGTTACGGTGGCAGGCACCAAACTCAGCCAGACGCATCGGCAGCTCGCGGTAGCTCTTCAGGCCCTGGTTGAACACCTGCACGTGGCACGGGCAGTTCATCGGCTTGATGGCGTAGTCGCGGCTTTCCGACTCGGTAGTGAACATGTTTTCGGCGTAGTTGGCCCAGTGTCCGGATTTCTCCCACAGGCTGCGATCGACCACCTGCGGAGTCTTGATCTCCAGGTAGCCATTGTCGCGCTGAACCTTGCGCATGTACTGCTCGAGCACCTGGTACAGGGTCCAGCCGTTCGGATGCCAGAACACCATGCCCGGCGCTTCTTCCTGGGTATGGAACAGGCCCAGGCGCTTGCCGATCTTGCGATGGTCGCGCTTCTCGGCTTCCTCGATACGCTGGATGTAGGCCGCCAGTTGCTTCTTGTCCGCCCAGGCAGTGCCGTAGACACGCTGCAACTGCTCGTTCTTGGCATCGCCACGCCAGTAGGCGCCGGACAGCTTGGTCAGCTTGAAGGACTTGAGGAAGCGAGTATTCGGCACGTGCGGACCGCGGCACATGTCGACGTATTCTTCGTGGTAGTACAGGCCCATGGCCTGTTCGTTCGGCATGTCCTCGACCAGGCGCAGCTTGTAGTCTTCACCGCGAGCCTTGAACACTTCGATCACTTCGGCGCGCGGAGTGACTTTCTTGATGACGTCGTAATCTTTCTCGATCAGCTGCTGCATGCGCTGTTCGATGGCCGCCAGGTCGTCCGGGGTGAAGGGACGCTCGTAGGCGATGTCGTAATAGAAGCCTTCATCGATCACCGGACCGATAACCATCTTCGCGGTCGGATACAGCTGCTTGACCGCGTGGCCAACCAGGTGAGCGCAAGAGTGGCGAATGATCTCCAGCCCCTCTTCATCCTTTGGCGTGATGATTTGCAGGGTCGCGTCGCTGTCGATCAGATCGCAGGCGTCGACCAGTTTGCCATTGACCTTGCCGGCCACGGTGGCCTTGGCCAGACCTGCACCAATGGATGCGGCGACCTCGGCTACGGAAACCGGATGATCGAATGAACGTTGACTGCCGTCGGGAAGAGTAATAGTGGGCATGGCGCCTCCTCTCCTAGTGGTGACCCCTACCAAAGGTCACGTGGGTTGGGATGAGCCAGTACGCGGTTCGATCCAGGCCGTTCGTGACGAACGCCTGCCTCACAGTGGCAGGAGCCTTGCGGCCAACCGGTAAAACGAACCAGAGTGACTGGAGTTCAAATCAGAAAAATAGAGGCATAGACCGCGGTGGGATTGAAACTCGCCCAGAGCCTGAAAACACCCAAGCCGGGCATGCTAGCACAGATGAACGGTCATCGCGCCGTACTTCCCACCGGGACAGCGTAGCAGCGCTTTCTAAGCTACAAAGTGAACTTGATGTGTACCCAAGGTCTCAAATACACCGAGAATCGCCATTCTTGTACCAACCCCAGGAGAGCTCGACTCATGCGCCTCACCCAACTATTCGCCCTTGCCGCCCCTTTCGCCCTGCTGCTGCCACTGAGCGCGCAAGCCGCCTGGCCAGCCGGGGTACGCGCCGAATACATGAAGGATTGCACGGCTGCCGCCAGCCAGAGCGTTGATGTGAAAAGTGCGGAAAAGCACTGCGCCTGTGGTGCGGACAAGCTCAATGAGAAATTCACTACCGACGAAATCAAACAACTCATGAGCAAGCAGACTCAACCGGATCCGGCGCTGAGAACCAAGGCACTGGAGGCTATTGCCGCTTGCCGGGTGGTGAAATAAGTCTTTAAAGCGCGAGAGAGGGCCTTGAATCAGGTTCGATGCGATCTGAAAACCGACCTTTTTTCACAATTTACGCAGCTTTTACGGCTTTTTTTATCACCGAATATTTTCGCTGAAAGCCCCTTAAACCGGGGCCTTCAGCCGATCGGAGCAACAAAACGGACTCAAGCACCTGGGAATCGGCACGTCCAGGGGGCTCCCAAGTCGAACATTTCGACTATGATAGCCCGGTGTGCCCAGTTGGCCTGAGCAGCACAGTACTACTGAAAATATATGTTTCTTGGAGATACACCATGTCTAATCGCCAAACCGGCACCGTAAAATGGTTCAACGATGAAAAAGGCTTCGGCTTCATCACTCCTCAAGGTGGCGGTGACGACCTGTTCGTACACTTCAAAGCTATTGAAAGCGACGGTTTCAAAAGCCTGAAAGAAGGCCAGACCGTTTCCTTCGTGGCTGAGAAAGGCCAAAAGGGTATGCAAGCTGCACAAGTTCGTCCTGAGTAATTTCTCAGCGAGCTAAAAAAACCCCGTCCATGTGACGGGGTTTTTTATGCACGGTGCAAAAGCGCCGACAAGATCAGCCGCAGTTGACCCGAGTGATCACCAGGTTGTTATCGGTGTTGAGGTTCAGCCGATCGGAACGGTATTCCAGGGTGATCATGTCATTCGGCTTGAGAATACGGGCGTTCTGCGCACCTGCGCGAGTGCGTGCCTGCTCCAGCAGCTCAGGCGAAGCTTTTTTGCCGATGGCGAATTCGGCCGCCTTAGCCTCACAGCGGCTATGGCCGCTCTCGGTCGCTACCGGATCCTTATCCGGCGAAGAAGTGCTGCACCCTGTCAAAACGACTGCAGCCAACAAGGTACCGAATGACGCGAGCTTCCAAGGCATGAAGCCTCCTTTTCAAAAATAAGCAGAGATAGTGCGACAACCACTCTGACTATTGGTTTCACAAACGGACTGGCCAATGGCCTCTTGGCCAAGACAGCGGGCAAGTCTGCATCAGGTACGGCCACGTTTTCATGCAGCAATCGTGACCGGATATGAACAGACTCAGTAAATATCGATGTAATCGAACGGTGGCTTCGGCCAGTTCTGTTTCAATGCGTTAAGAATCTGCGTCACCCAGACCTCATCGCTAGCCGCTACAAGACCGACATAACCGGAGCCGGCGGCCCAGGTTTCCAGCCTGAACAGCAGGCCGTCGATTTCCGCACCACCGACCACGCCCGACGAGATATAGGCAATCCCCGTCTTGGTCACTCGCAGCTGGGTATGCACATCGTCACTGGCCGACGCCAGCAACTGGCGCACCGCCTCGAAGGTCAAGGCATCAGGGTTGTTCAAATCGATCTGCACACGGGCACCCTTTGAAAACAGACAATGACCAAGTGTCGCACAGCCCTCCCCTCATGCCTAAGTCGGAGTGCGAAAAGCCCGCCAAGGTGTTTAACTCTACAAGACCGGAAGCCCTCGACAAGCGCCTGTCCGGCCCGCCCATTTCCAAGCTTGCGAGACATCCATGGCCACCGTGACGATCGACGCCGACATCAAAGCCAAATGGCCCGAAGGCCATTGTTCCTACAGCCCCGGCAGCCCCGAAGAGCTGGCAATCATCGGCATCGACCTACTGATCAGGGAGCTGGGCACTGAAGCGGCCCAGACGTTCATCGAGCAGATATTCGAGAAGTATCCCGGCGAGCACTCGGGCACGCCGGATACAGGGAAGGCGTAACACCCGACAGGCTGGCACCTGCCGGGAATATCACTTACTTCAGGCGAGCCAGGCGCTCGGTCAGCAGATCGAAGAAGCCCTGGGCATCGCCATTCTCCACCCAGAACACGTTCTTCTCCTGCTTCAGGCCGTCGTACCAATCGACGATGGTCTGACCGAAGGTTGGGCCCTCACGGCTGTCGATCACCAGGTTGGCCTGGCGCCCGCTGAACAGCTCGGGCTTGAGCAGGTAGGCAACGACGGTCGCGTCATGCACCGGGCCACCCGGAATGCCGTAGTGCTCCATGTCACCCTTGACGTATTCGTTGAGAATATCGCCCACCACCTTACTGGCATTGTTGTTCAAGGCCGCGATCTTCTGCAGGCGCGCATCGCTGGTCAGTACCTTGTGGGTGACGTCCAGCGGCAGGTAAGTCAGCTTCACACCGCTCTTGAGCACCACCTCGGCAGCCTGCGGATCGGCGAACAGGTTGAACTCGGCCACCGGGGTGATGTTGCCGCCATTGAAATGCGCCCCGCCCATGACCACCACTTCCTTGATGCCTTGAGTGATATCCGGTGCCTGGATCAGCGCCAGCGCCAGGTTGGTCTGCGGCCCCAGCATGGCAATGGTGATGCTGTGGGGCTTGGCGGCGCGCAGGGTGTCGATCAGGTAATTGATCGCACTGCCCTCGGCCAGGCCTTTTTTCGGCTCATGCACCGTGACCCCGGAAATGCCTTCCTTGCCATGAATGTTCTCGGCATAGATCGGCGTGCGCAGCAGCGGCTTCGGCGCACCAGCGTACACCGGCACCTCTTCGCGCCCCGCCCACTCACGGGCCAGGCGCGCATTACGCGAAGTCTTGTCCAGGCGCACGTTGCCGGCCACCGTGGTCAGCGCGCGGATCTGCAGCTCTTCCGGCGACGCCAGGGCGAACAGCAACGCAACCACATCATCGGCACCCGGATCGGTATCGATGATCAGATCGATTTTTTCTGCCGCATGGGCGCTTGTAGCAGTGAACAGGGACACGAGCAGAACACTCCGGATCAGGTGCTTCAGTAGCTGAGCATAGCGGTGCATGGCGCACTCCTTTGCGTGGTTGAACAGAGAGGGGCAACGCTCAGAACGTCACCCCGGCAATCAAAGCGATGTTGCAATAAGGTTGACACTCGCCCGTCCGGACGATGGCCCGCGCCTGGCGGCTGAGTACCTTGAACTCATCGTGGCCCAACAGCTTGCGCGCGCCCAGCGCCCCCTCGGTGCTCAGCGCCTCAAGCGCCTGCAAGACCGCGGATTGTCGATCCAGGATCTCCTGCGCCAGTACATGGCCCTCCACCTGCATCTCGCAAAGCACTACCTGCAAGGTGCTGAGGAAGTCCGGAATGCCCTGGGTCAGGGCCAGGTCGATCAATTCGACGCCCGGTGGCACAGGCAGGCCGGCATCGCCGATGACCACGATATCGCCGTGCCCCAGGGAAGCAATCAGTCGCGACAGGGCGACATTGAGCAAGGGTGTCTTTTTCATGCGGGAGAGAACGCCTGTACGTCGGACAACGTGGGAATGGAAGGTTGCGCACCTGGGCGAGTCACCGACAGCGCGGCCGCGACCTGGCCGAAACGAATCGCCTCGACCTCGCTCTTGCCGGCAGCCAGGGCGGCGGCGAAACCACCGACGAAGGTGTCGCCAGCGGCCGTGGTATCGACCGCCTTGACCTTGGGCGCCGGGAAATGCTCGAAGCTCGTGCCATTGGCGAACAGCGAACCCTGGGACCCGAGCGTGATGATGACTTTGCCGGCACCGGCGGCGACCAGGCGGGCGGCCGCGGCTTCGGCGCTTGCCAGGGAATCCACTGGCAAGCCGCTGAGGGCCGCGGCCTCGCTTTCGTTGGGAATCAGATAGTCGATGGACGCGTACCAGTCCGCCGGCAACGGGCCACTGGCCGGTGCGGGGTTGAGGATCACTGTCTTGCCCAGTTCACGGCCGCGCTTGAGGCTATGCCCCACCGTGGGCAGCGGCACTTCGAGCTGACAGATGATCACGTCGGCCGCCTGCAGCACCTTGTCGAAGCCACTGACGACCTCTGGCGTGAGCTGACCGTTGCCACCGGCCACGATCACGATTGCGTTCTGGCTGCTGTCGTCCACCACGATCAAGGCGACGCCACTGGAGCCGGGGACAGCGGTGACGGCCTGGCAATCGATCTGTTCGGCGAGCAACGCCGAACGCAATTGCTCGCCGTAGGCATCATCACCGACGCAACCGATCATCGACACCTGGGCGCCCAGACGGGACGCCGCCACTGCCTGGTTCGCCCCCTTGCCACCGGAAACCGTGGCGAACGACTGGCCGATCAGGGTTTCACCGGCACGCGGCAGCCGCTCGGCCCGGGTGACCAGGTCCATGTTGAGGCTGCCTACTACCACTACTTTTGCTGACATACATCGATACTCACAATTCGATTCAACGGTACTCGGCGAATGCGCCGGCCACGGGCGCCGTCGACTCGCGCAGGACAATGCTTGGCGTGACGATCCGCTGGTCGGTCGGCAATCCAGGCGCAGCGATACGACGCAGCAACAGCTCCGCCGCCTGCTCGCCCAGTTGCAGGATCGACTGGCCGACCGTGGTCAGCGCCGGATACACATAACGGCTCATCTGGATGTCGTCGAAGCCGATCACCGACAGCTCGCTCGGCACCCGGATATTGCGCTCCGCCGCCGCGCGCAGCACACCGATGCCCATCATGTCGTTGCCGGCAAAGATCGCGCTGGGCGGGTTGCGCTCCAGCAACTGGGCCGCCGCGTGATAACCGCCGGTGCTGGTGAAGTCGCTCTGCAGGATACGCTCCGCAGGCACCTCCACGCCGGCCTCGCGCAACGCCCGCTGGAACCCCGCCAGACGCAGCTGCGCCACGCTGGTGTAGTCCGGACCGCCGATGCAGGCGATATCACGATGGCCCAACTCGAGCAGATGACGGGTCGCCAGGTACGCGCCGTATTCGTGGTCGATCCGCACCAGGTCCGCATCCACCCCTTCCAGCCCCCGGTCGACGATCACCATCGGTGTGCGCACAGCCGCCAGGCCCTTGGCCAGCCCACCGTCGCCACCAGCCGAGGTCACAATCAGGCCGTCGATGCGTTTTTCCAACAGCACCCGCAGGTAGCTGCGCTGTTTTTCCGGGTCATCGTCGGAGTTGCAGAGAATCACGCAGTAACCGTTGCGCTCGCAATAATCCTCGATCCCCCGGGCCAGTTCGGCGAAATACGGGTTGAGGCTGTTAGGCACCAACAGGCCGATGGTCGCCGTGGTCTTGGCCTTCAGCGAGCGCGCCACGGCGCTGGGCACGTAGTCGAGCTGCTGGATCGCCGCCTCGACCTTGATCCGCACCTCCTCGCTGACCGGGCGTGTCTTGTTCAACACGTGGGAAACCGTGGTGTAGGAGATCCCCGCGAGGGCCGCCACATCTTTGATCGTTGCCATGACTCAGCTCCGCCGGCTTGCGCGCTGGCTGCGATAAGTATCCAGCACCACCGCAATCACGATGACCGCGCCGGTGATGATACGTTTGGTCGGCTCGGTCGCGCCGATCTGCGCCAGCCCCGCGGCCAGCACCGAGATAATCAACACCCCGAAAAAGGTGCTGATCACCGATCCGCGTCCGCCCATCAGGCTGGTACCGCCGATCACCACGGCCGCGATCACTTGCAGCTCCAGACCGGAGCCGGCATTCGGGTCCGCCGCCTCCAGGCGGGAAATCTGGAACAGCGCGGCGATGCCCGCCAGCAGTCCCATCAGGCTGAACACCAGGATCTTGTAGGGCTTGGGATTGATGCCGGCCAGGCGCACCGCTTCCTCGTTGGTGCCGATGCCGATCAGGTAACGGCCGAACACCGTGCGCGTCAACACCGCCTGGGCGATGAAGATGATCAGCAAGGCGATGATGAAGGACGGCGAGATGCCAAAGGCGATCGGGTTCGACAACCAGGCGAAGGCATCACCGATATAGGCAGTGCGCGAGCCGGTCATCTGGTAAGCCACGCCGCGGGCCATTTCCAGCACGCCGAGGGAGACGATGAACGAAGGAATACGCCAGGCCACGGTGATCGAGCCGGTGATAGTCCCGGCCAATGCCGCGCAGCCCATGCCCAGCAGTGCCGCCGGGATGACACTCCAGCCCCAGCCGAGAATCGCCACGCTGACGGTGGAGGCCGCCAGGGCCAGCACCGAGCCCACGGACAGGTCGATACCGCCGATGATCAGGACAAAGGTCATGCCCACCGCCAGCACCATCAGGTCCGGGATCTGGTTGGCCAGGGTGCTGAAAGTGTCGTAGGAAAGAAAGTGGCTGCTCAGCGTCGAGAACAGCGCAATCATGGCCAGCAAGGCACCGGCCAGCCCCAGGTAGGTACCCAGGCCGTAGTAGTTGCCGCCACGTTTGCCGGCCGAAGATGCAGTTTTCATGGGAGGTCCCTAGGCGCCGCTTCGTTGAGCAACGCATCACGTTTTTGATAGCCGGCGAAAGCGGCGGCAAGCAGTTCATCCTGGGTCCAGCTGTCGCGCTCGAAGGTATCGATCAGGCGCCCGGCGGACAGCACGCCAATGCGATCGCAGATCAGCATCAGCTCCCGCAAGTCACTGGAAACCACCACCAGCGCCTTACCCTGGCGAGTCAGTTCGCCGAGCAGGCCGTAGATGTCGAACTTGGCGCCGACATCGATGCCGCGGGTCGGCTCGTCGAACAGCAGCACCGCGCAATCGCGCTCCAGCCAGCGACCGATGACCACCTTCTGCTGATTGCCGCCGGACAGTTCGGACACCCGTTGCGCCGGCCCCGAACTGCGGATGCGCATGGCATCGATCTGCCGCTGCGCCAGCGCCGATTCGTCACGGCCATTGACCAGGCCGCCACGGGAGATTTCCGGCATGTTGCCCAGGGCGATATTGGCGCTGATGGATTGCGTCAGCAGCAGGCCTTCACCCTTGCGATCCTCGGTGATCAGGGCAATGCCGTGGGCCACCGCGTCGACCGGCGAACGGATATTCGCCACCTGCGCCGGAGAACCCAGGGCAACCGTGCCGCTGTCAGCCTTGTCAGCACCGAAGATCAGGCGCAACAGCTCGGTGCGCCCGGCCCCGATCAACCCGGAGATACCGAAGATCTCGCCGCTGCGCACCTCGAAAGACACGTCCAGCACCTTGTCGGAACGACTCAGGCCGCTGACCGTCAGGGCCGGCGCACCAATCTTGCGCGGACCGAGATCGATGTGCTCGCCCAGCTCGCGCCCCACCATCAGGTTGACCAGTTGCTCGCTGTTGTAATTGGCCATCGGCTCGACGCAAACCAGGCAACCGTCACGCAGCACCGCAATGCGCTGGGCGACCCGGGCCAGTTCTTCCAGGCGATGGGAGATGTAGATGATGGCTACGCCACGGGCCTGTAGACGGGTGATCTGCTCGAAGAGCAACTCGACTTCGCGGGCCGTGAGCATCGCGGTCGGCTCGTCGAGGATCAGCACATGGCAGTCGCCGATCAGGTTGCGCGCGATCTCCACCATCTGCTGGTGGCCGATCCCCAGTTCGCCGACCAGGGTATCGGGATCGATCGCTTCCAGGCCGACCTGAGCCATGGCTTCGATCGCCGCCTTGCGCAACTGTTTGCGATTGATCCAGCCGCCAAGGCTGGGCAGGTTATCGAGGAACAGGTTCTCGGCCACCGACAGCGTCGGCAACAGGTTGAGCTCCTGCATGACCATGCGGATGCCCAGCTCCTCGGCCTGGGTGCGACTGCCGGGACGGTAAGCCTGACCGTTGAAACGCATCTCTCCGGTGGTCGGGGTCACCAGGCCACCGATGATTTTCGACAGGGTGCTTTTGCCTGCGCCGTTTTCCCCGGTCAGCGCCAGCACCTCCCCGCGCATCAGCGTCAGGTCGATGCCGGTCAATACCGGTTGCGCGTAGGTCTTGCCGATACCGCTGACCGAAAGGACAGCGTTCACAGCGGAAACTGACATAAGAAACTCTCCATGCGCCCGCCTGTTCAGGCGGGCGCCGTTGCGCCGCCAGAACGATTACTGGGTGACCAGCTCAACCGGAGTTTCGATCACGCCATTGGCGCCGCCGTCCACCTTCTCGCCCTTGAGAATCTTCAGGGCTGTCTCGATACCGAAGACTGCCTGCTTGGCGGCGAATTGGTCGGCGGTCGCCAGCACGCGACCGTCCTTGAGCATCGGCTTGATGGCATTGATGTTGTCGTAGCCGACCACCTTGACCTTGCCGGCCTTGCCCGCCGCACGCACCGCCGAAACAGCACCGACGGCCATGCTGTCGTTACCGGCCAGCAGCGCCTTGAGGTTCGGGTATTCGCTGAGCATGGCGGCGGCGACACGGTTGCCGGCGTCGATTTCCCAGTCACCGGATTGCAGCGAGACCACCTTGATCTGCGCGGCCTCCATTGCATCCTTGAAGCCTGCGGTGCGCTGCTGGGCGTTGGTGGTGGTCGACACGCCTTCGATGATGCCGACTTCGTCACCGGCCTTCAGGTCCTTGGCCAGGTACTCGCCCACCAGGCGCGCGCCCTTGCGGTTGTCGGGGCCGACAAAAGGCACGCTGATGTTTTTGCTCTTGAGTACCGCCGGGTCCAGCTGGTTGTCGATGTTGATCACGGTGATACCGGCGTCCACCGCCTTCTTGATCACCGGCACCATGGCCTTGGAATCCGCCGGGGCGATCACCAGCGCGTTGACCTTGGAAACGATCATCTGCTCGACGATACGGATCTGGTTGGCGGTGTCGGTTTCATCCTTGATGCCGTTGGAGACCAGGTCGAAATCGGCGGCATGGTCTTTTTGATACGCCTTGGCGCCGTCTTCCATAGTGAGGAAGAATTCGTTGGCCAGGGATTTCATGACCAGGGCGACCTTGGGTTTTTCCGGGGTCTCGGCGAATGCCGAAGAGAGAGGAAGCGTAGCGGATGCGGCAGCCAGAACAGCGACAGCGAGAAGACGTCCAGCGAATGGCAGCTTCATGGGTTCACTCCGATCTTATGATTATTGTGAGCAACGCTTGCGCTGGAGTACGCTCGACGACCTTCAGGCCCCGATGAACGCGGCTTGAAGCGAACCTGAGGCGGGTGTGACTCTTATTCGCCCAGGGCCTGCGCAAACGTTTGCGTAGAACGAACTATGCGAACCCTGCCGGGATTTGTCAACGGGAAAGCCAGCGCCCATGAGTACCGCGGAACGCCAGGACAGGCGCCCCGCCAAAACAACACGCAATCATGCGGTGGTGCTGACCAGCCCGCCCGCGCCCGACGAAGAGTCCTTGCTCAACTCCTTGACCAGGTTCCCCACCACTTCCTGCAACGCACCGCTGGTATCGGCGAGCTGGCCTTGAATCGCCATCACCACAGTCGCCTTGGCTTCCGGGGTCGGGTAGCTCGCCGCCTGGGCGGCGGCCAACTGCTGCTGTTGCTCCTGCAATTGCGCCTGCAGTTCTTTCATGCGCTTGAGCAGCATTTTTACCACCAGACTCTGATTGTCCCCTTCGGACTCTTGAGTCTCGGCCTTCTCGGCTTCGGCACCGGACGCCACCCGCAGCTTGCCGTCTTCGTCCAGCCCCAGGGCTTGTGCAGCGTTATCGGCGGCGCCCTGGCTCAGAGCATCGATAGTGACCGGCGATTTACCGTTGATGGTGATGGCCCCGGCAGCAGGGAAACCGACAGAAATAGACATGTGAGCTCCATAAAGAAACGATCCTTGAAGGGCATCGGCTGCAAGGACCAGCTCTTTAATTCAGGGTTTTCCTCATGCCAATCAGAACTGTCGGACAACCGAACGCGAATCTTCCGACTATTCGGAAAACCGGACAGCAAAACGTCCCGTGCATCCGGTAAATAAAAATAAATTGATATAAATCATTAAGTTAAAAGAGTTTTGCGACCACAGTCCGGCTGGTACAGATCCTGCTCTTCCTTTTCGCCCGCGGCATTCAGATCTGTCTCGGGTGTATCTAGATGAACCTGCACCAGCACCGTCTCACTACTAGAGAGAAAATAATGAAATCTGCTTTCAACACCCTTGTTCCGGGCGCCTTGGCCCTCCTCTTGCTCCTTCCGACTGCATTGCAGGCCAAGGAAGTCGAAACCCAACAGAAGCTGGCCAACGTGGTCGTGCTCGCTACCGGCGGCACCATTGCCGGCGCCGGCGCCAGTGCCGCCAACAGCGCCACCTATCAGGCCGCCAAAGTCGGCATCGAGCAGTTGATCGCCGGGATCCCCGAGCTGAGCCAGGTCGCCAATGTGCGCGGCGAACAGGTCATGCAGATCGCCTCTGAAAGCATCACCAACGAAAACCTGCTGCAACTGGGCCGTCGTGTCGCCGAGCTGGCCGACAGCAAGGACGTCGATGGCATCGTCATCACCCACGGCACCGACACCCTGGAAGAAACCGCTTACTTCCTGAACCTGGTGGAAAAGACCGACAAGCCCATCGTAGTGGTCGGCTCCATGCGTCCAGGCACCGCCATGTCCGCCGACGGCATGCTCAACCTGTACAACGCCGTCGCCGTGGCCGGTAGCAAGGAAGCCCATGGCAAGGGCGTGCTGGTCACCATGAACGACGAGATCCAGTCGGGTCGCGACGTCAGTAAAATGATCAATATCAAGACCGAAGCCTTCAAGAGCCCATGGGGCCCGCTGGGCATGGTGGTGGAAGGCAAGTCCTACTGGTTCCGCCTGCCGGCCAAGCGTCACACCTCGGGTTCGGAATTCGATATCAAGACCATCAAGAGCCTGCCTGACGTAGAAATCGCCTATGGCTATGGCAACGTCAGTGACACCGCCTACAAGGCCCTGGCCCAGTCCGGCGCCAAAGCCATCATCCACGCCGGTACCGGCAATGGCTCGGTGTCTTCCCGCGTAGTGCCTGCCCTGCAAGAGCTGCGCAAGAATGGCGTGCAAATCATTCGTTCGTCCCACGTCAATGCCGGCGGCTTCGTACTGCGCAACGCGGAACAGCCTGACGACAAATACGACTGGGTCGTGGCCAACGACCTGAACCCGCAGAAAGCCCGCATCCTGGCCATGGTCGCCCTGACCAAGACCCAGGACAGCAAGGAACTGCAGCGGATGTTCTGGGAATACTGATTGACCCGCCCGACCTGCTCAGGTCGGGCACTGCCCTACCCCACACTCGCCCGCCCCGGGCGAGTGCTCCGCCCCAGCTGGCCGGCTCTCTTCCTTTCCCGCCGATAAAAAACTCAATCGTTTTGCAGTAATCCGCGAATATCGCTGTCAGAAGAACTTCTTGAATTTTAAGCGGTTGCGAAATTTCCTACAGTAAAATACTGTACGCGCATACAGCTTAATAAGGAATGTTCCGTGCCCGCCGCAGCAACTACCCCACCAAGCTCTTATGAACGCCTCGGTTTGCGCGTTCAGAAAATCATCAATTCGCCCAACGCGCAAAAAGCCAAAGCCGCCCTGATCTTCCGTCAGCCCGACGAGGTGGTCGACGAGTGGGAGCGCCTGCTCGAAGAAATCGCCGAAAACGACAACGTCACCCTCGCCTATCGCGATGACGGCGGTGTGCAGATTTTCTGGGTCGTGCCGAAGGAAGACTGAGTCGATGAGTGTCCGCTGTTTTGCTGTACTGCTGTTTTGTGTTGCCCTGAATGCCCACGCCGATGCACCCCGCACCTTCAACGAAGCGAAGAAAATCGCCTGGAAGCTGTACGCCCCGCAATCCACCGAGTTCTACTGCGGCTGCAAGTACAGCGGCAATCGGGTCAACCTCGCCGCCTGCGGTTACGTACCACGCAAGAATGCCAACCGCGCCGCGCGCATCGAGTGGGAACACATAGTTCCTGCCTGGCAGATCGGCCATCAGCGCCAATGCTGGCAGCAAGGCGGGCGCAAGAACTGCACCCGCCACGACCCGATCTATCAACGCGCCGAAGCCGACCTGCACAACCTGGTGCCGAGCATCGGCGAGGTCAACGGCGACCGTAACAACTTCAGCTTCGGGTGGCTGCCGGCGCAGTCCGGCCAGTACGGCTCATGCCTGACCCAGGTCGACTTCAAGGCCAAGAAGGTCATGCCGCGCCCGTCCATTCGCGGCATGATCGCCCGGACCTACTTTTATATGAGCAAGCAGTACAACCTGCGCCTGTCGAAACAGGATCGCCAGTTGTACGAAGCCTGGAACAAGACCTATCCGGTACAACCCTGGGAGCGCCAGCGCAATCAGAGCGTGGCCTGTGTGATGGGGCGCGGCAACGAGTTCGTCGGCCCGGTCAACCTGAAGGCCTGCGGCTGATTCCGTCCGGATTACCGATAAACACCTGGGGCATGGACAGCCCCTTCAAGATGACTGAGCGCCGACCAGGCCGGTCGCTCAACGTCGCTGCGACGACCTGGCCTGGCACTCAGAAGAACGGCTTACTGCGCGACGCGGTGCTCGATCACTTGCGGTTCGATATTGCGCTTCTTGGCCTTGGTCAGCTTTTCGACCAGCTCGGTTTTCTTGGCTTCGGCTTCGGCCTGGGAATCGAACGGGCCGATCAGCACCCGATCCTTGCCCTCTTCGACGACGACATAGGAAACGATCCCGTGCTCGATCAGCCAGCCAGCAAGATCGCTCGTCGCCTGAGGCAGGGTGCCGGCGACCAGCACATCCCATTGCGGTTTCGTGGCGGCCTGCGGCGGCTGTGCCTGGACGACCGGCGCCACCTTCTTGTCGACCTCGACCTTCTTGCCCTCACCGCATCCCGCCAATGCCAGGACCGCCATCATCATCGCTACTGTGCGCACAACCTACCCCTTGAAAGTCTGAGGCGGCGATTTTAGCACCCCCAACCCTTGCGCAAACGCCACAAAATCAGCGCAAAACAAGGAGAATGATATTTATCGCCTCTGTATAGTTGCAGCTCGGGAATTAATACCGCGTCTGCGCGTCAGAAAGAGGCACCCACACAGTGGTACTTCGCAGTAATCTATACGCACTACTACCGACATCTGCACTGTCTGAATCAGGTGCCCTACAAAGCAATCAAGGAGAAGATCATGCTGATACTCACCCGCAAAGTCGGTGAAAGCATAAATATCGGTGACGACATCACGATCACCATTCTGGGCGTGAGCGGCCAGCAAGTCCGGATTGGCATCAATGCCCCGAAAGACGTCGCAGTCCATCGCGAAGAAATCTACCAACGGATCCAAGCCGGCCTCACCGCCCCGGACAAACGCGAAACACCTTGAGCGTCATGAGCGGCCAGCCCTTTGTCTCATCACAATGGCTGGCGCAGCGTCGTCGTTGATTGATTCCCCCGCAGCACACTCCCCTCTTCAAATGGCAGCGGCGCAGTTCAGGCCGCCAGCGCCAGCCCTGGCAAAGTGCGTTACCCAAGCCCTCCACCGATAGCGCTCCATCCCGGCAATCTGTCGATACGACTCGGCCGGGAGAAAGCCCTCCCTCGTTTTTGTATAAATACTCAGTAGCGTGGCAACGAGCAGGAGGAGTAATTTCAAGACCTACCGCCTCCGCGAGCCTGCCGAGGCTCCCCCTTGCCACCGGCAGACGCTTTACGAACAAGGAGCGGTCAATGCAAGAGTTCGCTTACCTTCTGATCACCAACGACCTGAATGCAATGCGCACCATTGCCGCCTGCTCGACGGAGGGGCTCTACGAAGTCAAACGCGGAATATTCACCTTCCGCTCCCAGGCCAACGTCGACTACCTGCACCGTGCGCTGGCCATCGTCAGCGACGAGTTCGGCATCATTCCTGTGCAGCAGGCCGAGTTCAAAACCAACCGGGCCACCATCAGCAAGGCTTTCAGCCAACTCTGCTAGAGCGCGCGGCGCTCGGTGATGCGCAACAACCCACATCGAGCCAAAGCACACTCGACTCGCTGCTCCTTCCTCGACTCATGGCTGGCTGAACATGACCCCACGCGCCATGCCGCTGGCCGCCACCACCAGCAGCACGATCAACAGCGCCTGCAGATGGCTGATGCGCGCAAACAACGTGGCGCGGCCGGTATCGATCGAGGTGCCGCGCCCCAGGGCGATTCGCCATTTGATCAACGTCACCATCGGCAATATTTCGAGCAACAGGATGATGATGAACAAGGTCATCTTGATGTGAAACAGCGGCTGGTGCAGGTAGTAATCCGTACCTTTTTCGTAGCCGGCAAAAGCCCGCAGTAAACCGGTGATCAACAACACCGCGGCAGCCAACCCCCAGCCGTTATCGGCCAGCAGAGCCCGGCGCACGTCCGCCCCCTCGGTGACCACGCGACGCAACGCCGTACCACGATTGAGCACCGCCGCAAAGGCGACAGCAAAGGCCAACAGGTGTACAGCCGCGAGAAACCAGTGCATGAGCATCGCTCCACTCTCCATTGACGGATGACAAAAAACAGCCTGTGAGTATTAGTCCATAACCCGCAGCTTTGCCTTGCTCTACGTACAACAAAAAGGCGCCCGTCATGGGGCGCCTTTGTACCGCTTCCTCCACCGTTCACGCACGCCGCTGAATCGCCACCTTGGCCCAAAGGGTAAAGGCGACATCCGGGGTCCAGCCGGCATTCGAGGTGTGCTCCTGGAAGCACAGATACAGATTGCCCTGGTAGGTCACACCGTCATCTTTGCGATAGTGATGATTCAGTTGCCATTCCGGATATTGCGGGTCAGGTACCCCGCCGGCAGTCTTGATACTCAGGTTAGTGCTCGGCAGCGACTGATTACCCTGGGTATCCGTGGCGCTGACAAAGTAGCTGTACAGCGTATCGGTTTTCAGACCTTCGTCCTTCAGGGTCAGCGAGGCCGTCTGGGCCACCGGCTTGCCATCGCGGAACAGGGTGTAGAACTCGATCGGACGAACACCGTGGGCAGCACTCCAGCTCAAGGTCACGCTGTTCTCCGTCTGTGCAGGAGAAACCAGGTTGCCCGGCGCCGAAGGTCGCTCCTCGCCGCTGCCGCCATGGATCAGCGGCGCATAACGATCACGGAACTCCCAGTTGTAACGGACGCCGTACCTGTTGATGCCGTTATCCCAGTTGACCGACCAGGTCATCAGCCCCTTGATCGACAAGCCGGCACGATCCAGACGCTTGAAGGCGTTGCTCACCGACGCGGGGTCAATGACATACCCGCTCGCCGCTGCGTCGACGTTGGCCGGCAGACCGATCACGAACTTGTCGGCAGGGATGGCGATATAGCCACGCGTACCGGTGACCAGGCTCTCGGTCAGATAAAACAGAAAGTCTTCCTTCAGCGCGTCGTCATTCTGGGCTATCCAGACCCCCTTCCCGCCGTTGGCTTCCTGGACCCACAGACCGTCACCGCCCTGGTTGTAGTACTGCGGCGCGATGAAATCGTAGTAGCCATCCAGCGCCTGGATGTAACCGACATACTTGCCGCCGGTGACGAGGTAGGGAAACTCTGGCGCCATGCTGATGATGAAATGCTTGCCCTCACCTGCGTAGTGATCCTTCACCAGCTTGAGCGCCGCCGGCAGCACAGTCTTGTTGTCGGCAAAATCGATGGCGCTCTGTTCCAGGTCGATGTCCAGCCCGTCGAAACCATAGACTTCCACCAGACGGATGATTTCGTTGGCCAGCGCTTGCTCATTGCCCTTGTGCAACTCGATATGAGCATCCGCACCGCCAAGGGAAATCAACACCGCCCGCCCCTGGCTGTTGAGCACGCCAACCTGGCGCCGGAACTCCTCATCCGACAGGTTGTAGGGCTTGAAGGTGGGAATGCCGTTGCCTTTCATGAAGGCCACGGCCACCACGTTGTATTCCTTGGGTACATCCACCAGGTCGAGATTGGCGAACTGCCCCTGCTGGTAACCGTCACTGGGGCCTGCCGGCCAGTTGTGCCAGAAACCCATGAGAATCTTCTTGCCAGCGATCGACGGCATCAACGATGCCGAATCATTCAGCTGAGTCTTTACCGATGCAAAGTTGATCTTGTTCACGTTCTAATCCTTCAGAACCATTTAAAGAGAGTGACAACTTCTGCTGTTATTTGAAGTCGACGTCGAATGCCTGATAGAACGCATTGCCGGTGTTGGCGACAATCCACGCCAGCACAATCACGTGATGGCCTCTCTTGCTCCTGGGCAGGGTCACTTGATGTTCGACCTTGGCTTTCATTTCATCGCCATGCTGGTCATACGGAACTTGTGTGTAGAAGTCCTTGAAGAAAGCCTGCGGCTCCAGTTGTGCACGGCTGATACGCTGTTTCGGATCCCAGCCATCCTTGGTGATGAACCAGCTGTAACCGCGGGTCACATGAGGAGCGGTGTACTCCCACTTGACCTGGAACACCTGCCCCGGGTCGACGTTGAGCAACGGCCAGGAGAACGCACGGCCAAGCTTCTTCGACATTTCTTCATTGGTGAAGTTGAGGCAGTCACGCTCGTCGGTCTTGCCGCCGCTGAGGATATGCCCATCAGCCGGTGGCACAACGCTGGCGACATCGCTCTCGTATGGTTTCTGGAAAGGTCCACCCACCAGGTCCGGGAAGTTTTTGCCACCTTCCATCTCGTTGACCTGCCAGGTGCCGAGCAGCCCCAGCTCGACGGCGACAGCGCCACGACTGGAGGGGGACACGACACGCCCGTGTTTCAGTTGAACTAATGGTTTATTCATGATGCTTCACTCCATTGATCAAATAAAACTCCTTCTTGAGGAGAACTTTTAAGCTAGTCCAAATCAGTGTTTTGTCTACTGACTCCCACACACAGAGCTCCGAGCCAATTGTCGCACCTCAACAAAGGCGGGACATCAGAAAATAATTACAGCGCAAGCCTACAGAGAGAAAGGCAAATAACTTACACAATTAAATAAGAGAACAACTAGCTTTGTGTTAACTAACCGTTCAGGACAAGCAATGAATATCCCCAAGAAAGCATAAACCCGACAAAAGCCGGGTTCATGATCTGCTTACTGGATAATGCTCAGAAAGGAATTACAGACAGGTCGCCAATGCTGCCAGTCTACGCTTGGCAACCCAATTGTCCTGGGTCGCGTAATAACTGACAGTGGTACCCGAAGCCTGCCCCCGAATATCGGCAAAGGACTCCGCCGAACGGGTATAGACCGTGTATCCACCCACCTTGGCAGACTCCAGATAGGCCGACGCATCCACACCGAACACAGCTTCGTCCTGCCAGGCAAACTGCACACACTGCGCCACGACCTGCTCCGCCTTGGCCGACGAGAGCACCTTGTAGGGGCTCTTCGAACGCGCCTCATTCATCACCGAGCCGGCACACCCCGCCAGCAACACCGCGATCATTACCGCCATCAACACCCGCATCATGCTACCTCGCCGTGAAAACGCGACTGTACCACTCACATGGCAAGCGATTGGCACTCGGCCGCGAGAAAACTGTTCGCCAATCATTTCGCCCACTGGCTGCAAAAGCAAAAGCCCGCACAAGGCGGGCTTCTTCATGAATCGATAACACCTCGGTTAAAGGCGGCGTAAAAACGAACTCACAATACTTTTGGTGGCGGCCGTTGCATCCAGCTCGCTGGCAGCCCCATAGGCATGCCAGGCGACGGCCGCAATTTCATTCAAGGGACGGGCATCCCCGGCATTGGTCACGGCCACCTCGAACACGTGATGCCGCACATTGCCGGCTTCGAACTCCAGGATGTAAAGAGGCTCACTGGCATCCAACCCTGTCTCTTCCCGCAACTCACGTAGCGCGGCAGCGGCGAGAGACTCCCCAGGCTCGACCTTGCCACCCGGTAAAGACCATTTGGAGCGATCCTTGCGAACAAAAAGAATGTGCCCTCCGTGTGCACAAATAACCGTCGCTCTGCTCTTCATACCTGCACCCTACCCGACCACGCCCTGCCCGCATTGCACAGGGAACGTACATACAGACCGCAATCGACTTAAAAGTGTCACAAAAATGTCATGAAATACGTAAGCATTAAGGATGCCAAGAAGACAACGGCATTGCCTGGAGGGAGCAAGCATGTCGGCGACTCGAAGAACGGCAAAGCCTACCCATACAAACAGAGACATTTACCTCAAGTAAAAACTGCATGCATCTCTATAGGTATCAGTGCATTCCAGGATCGTGGATGAGGAGAAGTCTCGGGACTCTTTCCATGACAACGAGTTCCCAATCCACATGACCTGCTTGTAATTGCTGCCGAGATCAAGATGCATATTCAAATATCTACCCCCGGAGGTCACGTAGATACAGTTATTTATAAAGCCAACTTTATCGACACCTTGGTGAGTCAGTACAAAATAGCTTTTCTCGAAGTTGGTAACGGCTTCCATGACACCATCAACCAACACACCTACCCATTCAGCACCCTCACTCTTGGCTGGCGCGCTAAAAACCCCCATCTCGCCCTTGATATCTCGTGGTGAAGGGCATGACTCCTGGTCACCCGACCAGTCAGGGATATTGAAGTAATTGCTACCGGGCGCGGCATGCACGAATGTAAACAGCTGTGAACACAGCAACATCCAACCCAACAATCTCAACACGTTCCATTCCCTCATAAATATCAGAGGGAAAGTTCTATCAGCTAGGACAATTTTAGAATGTAGGACGATTCCTAAAGTATTAGATTCTTCTCTTAAGACCAGCGGTCTCCACGCCGACGCACTTGACCGTGGTGGTCAGCAGAACAGGGATGCCGCACATACGTATGACCACATTCCAGCCGGTGAGCCCCCTGCTCTTCATGAGATTCATGCCTGAGGAGCATTGCTGTACGAACAGCAAAAATTCCCACAGGAATATATCCAGCCCCTGATGGCCATGCCGACGAGAAGATGACAGGACACTATCAGGAGAGGCGCACCAAAAAAGAGATCGCGTACCTGGAGACGGGTGCCGATTTGGCCTTTTGAGTGGGAGGGTTTTGCAAAGGCTTTGAAAACCGCAGGCAACAAAAAAGGGCCCACCTTTCGGTGGGCCCTTTCAGACCGCCCAGCAGAGCGGATTTTGTTTGGTAGGCGCGATTGGACTCGAACCAACGACCCCCACCATGTCAAGGTGGTGCTCTAACCAACTGAGCTACGTGCCTGCTGTGAGGCGGCATTCTACGGAATTCCGGAGGGGTGTCAACACCTTTTTTGCAGCTAACCCTCTGAATATGCGAATTTTTATTTTTTGAGTCTGCCAAGAAGATTTTTCGATGGCTGGTAGGCGTTTTTCAACTCAGGTAGGATCCACGCAATCGTCAAGAATATTAAACAGAGGTTGCAGGATGGCGAACACTCCTTACCCACAGTCGTATTACGCGGCGTCAGCCAACGCTGCTCCAGCCCGCCCGCTGCTGCAAGACGATGTGGAAACCGATGTCTGCGTGATCGGTGCCGGCTACACCGGCCTCTCCAGCGCCCTGTTCCTGCTTGAGAACGGTTTTAAAGTCACCGTCCTGGAAGCGGCCAGGGTTGGCTTCGGCGCTTCCGGGCGTAACGGTGGGCAGATCGTCAACAGCTATAGCCGCGACATTGATGTGATTGAACGCAGTGTCGGCCCCAAGCAGGCTCAATTGCTTGGCCAGATGGCCTTCGAAGGCGGCAGGATCATTCGTGAGCGGGTCGCCAAGTATCAAATCCAGTGCGACTTGAAGGATGGCGGAGTGTTCGCCGCCATCACCAGCAAGCAGATGGGCCACCTGGAGTCGCAAAAGCGCCTGTGGGAGCGCTACGGCCACACCCAGCTGGAATTGCTGGATCAGCGTCGCATTCGCGAAGTCGTCGCCTGTGACCTGTATCAGGGCGGCATGCTCGACATGAGCGGCGGGCATATCCATCCACTCAATCTGGCGCTGGGTGAAGCGGCGGCCGTGGAATCCCTGGGTGGCGTTATCTACGAGCAATCCCCTGCAGTGCGCATCGAACGCGGCGCCAATCCGGTGATACATACCCCACAAGGCAAAGTCAGGGCCAAGTTCGTCATAGTCGCGGGCAACGCCTACCTGGGCAACCTGGTGCCGGAACTGGCCGCCAAATCGATGCCATGCGGCACCCAGGTCATCACCACCGAACCATTGGGCGATGAGCTGGCAAAAAGTCTTCTCCCCCAGGACTACTGTGTCGAGGACTGCAACTATCTGCTGGATTACTACCGCCTTTCTGCCGACAAGCGCCTTATCTTTGGCGGCGGCGTGGTGTACGGCGCTCGCGACCCGGCAAATATCGAAGCCATCATCCGACCGAAGATGCTCAAGGCCTTCCCGCAACTCAAGGATGTGAAGATCGACTACGCCTGGACCGGCAACTTCCTGCTGACCCTGTCGCGCCTGCCGCAAGTCGGACGCCTGGGCGACAACATCTACTACTCCCAGGGCTGCAGCGGCCATGGCGTCACCTACACCCACTTGGCGGGCAAGGTACTGGCAGAGGCCCTGCGCGGCCAGGCAGAGCGTTTTGACGCCTTTGCCGAGCTGCCGCACTACCCCTTCCCTGGCGGCCAGCTGTTGCGCACTCCATTCACTGCAATGGGCGCCTGGTATTACAGCCTGCGGGACAAGCTGGGATTCTGATAACCCTGCCCCTCTCCAAATAAAAAACCGCCCATAAGGCGGTTTTTTTGAGCTTTGCAGAGGGGAAATATCGACTGCCTGAACGGCACAGAAAAAGCGGAGTGCGAAAACAAAAAACCCCGGTCTTTCGACCAGGGTCTTTGCTATCGATCCGAAGAGCCTATGGCTCCTTCGTCACCTGAGGGCGTTCAGTGCTCCCTCAAGTAGATATGGCGCAGCGGACGGGACTCGAACCCGCGACCCCCGGCGTGACAGGCCGGTATTCTAACCGACTGAACTACCGCTGCGTATCGCTTGGACTTGCGTCCATGTGAACCGTTTAAATCGTCTGACTGGAAAGCTTCGAGGCTTTTCAATCTCAGAGCAGGAATCCCTGATCTGGAAAATATGGCGCAGCGGACGGGACTCGAACCCGCGACCCCCGGCGTGACAGGCCGGTATTCT
>NZ_JAQZAB010000127.1:54273-86541 GCF_028640915.1 Pseudomonas sp. B3G-3
TCGAACCGCCGACCCTCTGCTTGTAAGGCAGATGCTCTCCCGGCTGAGCTAATCACCCTTTGCTTCGTTGAGGCCGCGAAATTTACGCAGATACCGATGCTAAGTCAATACCCTGCTTGAAGTTTTTCTGAAAAAGACAAAATCACGACAATGCCTGCAAAAGGGATCAACAACGCCGGCGACCTCAAGCCGCGCTCGCTACGCCCTTCACATGCCATCAATCGCGATAAATCATTTTCTTGCTCATGCCGCCGTCGACCACGAACTCCTGGCCAGTGACAAAACCGGAGTTCTTCGACAACAGCCACGCCACCATCGCCGCCACATCTTCGACCGTCCCTACCCTGCCTGCCGGATGCTGAGCATGATCGGCATCGCTCAAAGGTTCGGCCCGACGCGCCGCCGGATCCCGCGCATCGATCCAGCCAGGACTGACCGCATTGACCCGAATCTCCGGCCCCAGACTCATGGCTAATGCATGGGTCAAGGCCAGCAGGCCGCCCTTGCTCGCCGCATAGGCTTCAGTGTCGGGTTCCGACTGCCGGGCGCGGGTAGATGCCAGGTTGACGATGGCTCCGCCATGAGCGCGCAAATACGGCGCACAATGCTTGGCCAGGAGCATCGGACCGCAGAGGTTCACCGCCAGTACCCGATTCCAGTAAGCCAGGTCGAGGCTTTCCAGGGTGATGTTGCGTGGATCGGCGACCGCCGCATTGCACACCAGCGCATCGAGGCGCCCGAACTGCCCCAGCACTTCGGCGACCCCCAGCGCGACCTGCGCTTCATCCGCCACATCCATGCCGATGAACCAGGCGCTGTCACCCAGGACCTTGGCCACCTGGGAGCCGCGCACGCGGTCCAGATCGGTCAACACCACCTGCCAGCCCTCGCTGATCAGCCAGGCGGCAATGCCCAGGCCGATACCGCGTGCCGCGCCAGTCACCAGCGCGACGCGGCCGTTGGCAATGCTCTGCTGTTCGGACAACTCGATCACAAGGCTGCCAAGCCGCGCGCCAGATCGGCTTGCAGGTCCACCACATCCTCAAGGCCGACAGCGATACGAATCAGGCTGTCACGAATGCCCGCCGCTTCACGCTCTTGCGGCGCCAGACGGCCGTGAGAGGTGGTGCTCGGGTGAGTGATGGTGGTCTTGCTATCGCCCAGGTTGGCGGTAATGGAGATCAGGCGAGTGGCGTCGATAAAACGCCAGGCCCCTTCCTTGCCACCCTTGACCTCGAAGCTCACCACCGCACCGAAACCACGCTGCTGACGCTTGGCCAGCTCGTATTGCGGATGGCTTGGCAGACCGGCGTAGTGCACTTTCTCGATGCCGTCCTGCTGCTCCAGCCATTCGGCCAGGGCCTGGGCGTTGGCACAATGGGCGCGCATACGCAGGTTGAGGGTTTCGAGGCCCTTGAGGAAGATCCAGGCGTTGAACGGACTCAGGGTCGGCCCCGCGGTACGCAGGAAACCCACCACTTCTTTCATTTGTTCGCTGCGGCCAGCCACCACACCGCCCATGCAACGACCCTGGCCGTCGATGAACTTGGTTGCCGAGTGCACCACCACGTCCGCGCCCAGCTTCAGCGGCTGCTGCAGTGCCGGGGTGCAGAAACAGTTGTCGACCACCAGCATCGCGCCCTTGGCGTGAGCCACTTCGGACAGCGCAGCGATATCCACCAGCTCGGCGAGCGGGTTGGACGGCGACTCAACGAACAGCAACTTGGTATTGGCCTTGATTGCCGCATCCCAGCCGGACAAGTCCGCCAGGGGCACGTAATCGACCTCGATACCGAAGCGTTTGAAATACTTTTCGAACAGGCTGATGGTCGAACCAAACACACTGCGCGAAACCAATACATGATCGCCCGCGCTGCACAAACTCATGACCACCGAGAGAATGGCCGCCATGCCGGTGGCCGTGGCCACGGCCTGCTCGGCGCCCTCCAGGGCGGCGATGCGCTCTTCGAACGCTCGCACGGTCGGGTTGGTGTAGCGGGAATAGACATTGCCCGGCACCTCGCCGGCAAACCGCGCGGCCGCATCGGCGGCCGTACGGAACACGTAGCTGGAGGTGAAGAACATCGGATCACCGTGCTCCCCTTCCGGGGTACGGTGTTGGCCGGCGCGCACGGCCAGGGTATCGAAAGCTACGCCATCAAGGTCGCTGTCCAGCCGACCGGCATCCCAATCCTGACTCATGCCGCCTACTCCTTATGTCTTTAGTGCTCTAAATCAGTTGTTGTACAGATCGATGATCGCACTGACCGCCTGGGTCTTGGCCTTGGAGGCATCGTTACGTGCGTTTTCGATCTTGTTCAGGTAGGCCTCGTCGACGTCGCCGGTGACATACTTGCCATCGAACACCGCGCAGTCGAAGCTCTCGATCTTGATCTTGCCGCCACCGACCGCTTCGATCAGGTCAGGCAGATCCTGATAGATCAGCCAGTCGGCACCGATCAGATCGGCCACATCCTGAGTCGAACGATTGTGTGCGATCAGCTCGTGAGCACTCGGCATGTCGATGCCGTATACGTTCGGGAAACGCACGGCAGGCGCCGCGGAGCAGAAGTAGACGTTCTTCGCACCGGCTTCACGGGCCATCTGGATGATCTGCTTGCAGGTGGTGCCGCGAACGATCGAGTCATCCACCAGCATCACATTCTTGCCACGGAATTCCAGCTCGATGGCATTGAGTTTCTGGCGCACGGATTTTTTCCGCGCAGCCTGGCCCGGCATGATGAAGGTCCGGCCGATGTAGCGGTTCTTCACGAAGCCTTCGCGGAACTTGACGCCCAGGTGGTTCGCCAGCTCCAGCGCTGCGGTGCGGCTGGTATCCGGAATCGGGATGACCACGTCGATATCGTGATCCGGACGCTCGCGCAGGATCTTCTCGGCCAGCTTCTCACCCATGCGCAGGCGTGCCTTGTACACCGACACACCGTCGATGATCGAGTCCGGACGCGCCAGGTAGACGTGTTCGAAGATGCATGGAGTCAGTTTCGGATTGGTCGCGCACTGGCGGGTGTGCAGCTTGCCGTCTTCAGTGATGTAGACCGCTTCGCCCGGCGCCAGATCGCGGATCAGGGTGAAACCCAGCACATCCAGGGACACGCTTTCGGAGGCGATCATGTACTCGACGCCTTCGTCGGTGTGACGCTGACCGAAAACGATCGGGCGAATACCGTGAGGGTCGCGGAAACCGACGATGCCATAACCGGTGACCATGGCCACTACCGCATAACCGCCAACGCAACGGTTGTGCACGTCGGTCACGGCGGCGAACACGTCTTCTTCGGTCGGTTGCAGCTTGCCGCGCTGGGCCAGCTCGTGAGCGAAGACGTTGAGCAGGACTTCCGAATCGGAATTGGTGTTGACGTGGCGCAAGTCAGATTCGTAGATCTCCTTGGCCAGCTGTTCAACGTTGGTCAGGTTACCGTTATGCGCCAAAGTAATGCCGTAAGGCGAGTTGACGTAAAACGGTTGAGCTTCGGCCGAAGTCGAGCTGCCAGCGGTCGGATAACGCACATGGCCAATACCCATGTGACCGACCAGGCGCTGCATGTGCCGTTGATGGAAAACGTCACGGACCAGGCCGTTGTCCTTGCGCAGGAATAACCGGCCATCATGGCTGGTCACGATACCGGCAGCGTCCTGGCCGCGGTGCTGGAGGACGGTTAGCGCGTCATACAGCGCCTGATTGACGTTCGACTTACCGACGATACCGACGATGCCACACATGCGACGCAACCCCTACTTAATGAAACTGAACTGAACACATCTTACTGAGGCGTTTTGGCCGGTAAGAGTTGTTCCTTGAACGGTATTTCAGCGGGTACGCTGATACCGCTGGCCAGCCACTGACTGCTCCACCCCAATATGAGGTTTTTTGACCAGTCTGCAACCAATAGAAATTGTGGCACCAGTCGCGACTGCTGCCACCAGGAATCCTGTTGTACCGGCCCCAGGCTCAATAGCCCGACTGCCACGACCACCAGCAACGCGCCACGCGCCGCGCCGAAGGCCATGCCCAGGAATCGATCGGTCCCGGATAGCCCGGTGACGCGAACCAATTCGCCGATAAGATAATTGATCATTGCGCCCACGATTAAAGTGGCGACAAACATGATGGCACAGCCCGCGATCACGCGAGCAGAGGGAGTCTCGATGTATCCGCCGAGGTATTCGGACAGAGAGCCACCAAACATCCAGGCAACGACTCCTGCGACGATCCAGGTAAGCAGCGACAGCGCTTCTTTGACGAAGCCGCGGCTCAAACTGATCAAAGCGGAGATGGCGATGATTGCAACGATCGCCCAGTCAACCCAGGTAAATGGCACAGTGCAGCCTACAGACGGATAAGGCGGCGCATTTTAACAGAGCGCATGGCCGTCGGTAAGCTGCGATTCACTGTGCTTTGCAAATCAAGGCGATAGCCTTAACCGCGTTCAGGCTGGAAGCGCACGACAAAACCCTTGAGGTTCTGCTGACGGCTCAGCAAATCGCGCAGGCGGTCTGCCTCGGCCCGCTCGATCAACGGACCGACGAATACCCGGTTCTTGCCATCGGCGGAACGGATATAGGCGTTGTAACCCTGGCTGCGCAAGGTTTTCTGCAGGTTTTCAGCACTTTCCCGACTGGACAGGCTGGCCAGTTGCACCGACCAACTGACCGACAGGCCATTCGCATCGACACGGCTTGGGGTCGCATCGGGCTTGGCTGGCGCCGCGGCAATCGGCTGGGCCGGAGCCGGCTTGGGCGCGGGTGCAGGCGGTGGAGCCACTGGCTTGCTCGCAGCGACTGGCGGCGGCGCCGGAGTCGGGGCTGGAGCTGCAACAGGGGCACTTGGAGCAATCGGCATCGAAGGCGCGGCCTGCTGGGCCACCTCTTCATCGGTGGGTACCGGCTCTTGTGGCAACGCCTGTGGCTCAGGCACCGCCACAGGCTCGACCTGGATCTGGGTTACCGCGGGGGCCTGAGGTACTGCCGGCGCTTCGACATTGACATGCCGCTGCTCATCTTCGCGGGAAAACAGCATCGGCAGGAAAATCACCGCCAACGCCACCAGAACCAGGGCCCCAACCATTCGCTGCTTGTAGACGTTATCCAGCATAGCCATGTGCAGCTTCCTCCGTGGAGCGCCGGGCGAGCCACTCGAGCGCCTCGGCAACACAATAAAAAGATCCGAACAGCAGAATCTCGTCTTCGGCCGTAGCCTGCGCACACTGCCCTTCCAAAGCAGCGGCGACACTCTCGTAAGACGTTACCGAAGCCCCAAGGTTCTCCAGTGCCGCCTGCAAGTCCGCAACGGGACGCGCGCGGGCAGAATCCAGCGGCGCCACCGCCCAATGCTCGACACAGGCATCCAGACGGGCAACCACGCCTTCCAGATCCTTGTCCGCCAACAGGCCGAATACCGCCAGGCGCTTGCCCGCCACGGGGCGGCGCATCAGGCGTTCAACCAGATATTCCGCGGCATGGGGGTTGTGCCCGACATCCAGCAACAGGTTCAGGCGCTTGCCCTGCCATTCGAGCTGACGGCGATCCAGGCGCCCGACCACTCGCGTCTGCCGCAAGGCTTCGGCGATGCGCTCGGCCTGCCAAGGCAGCCCCAGCAGCAAATAGGCCTGCAAGGCCAGCGCAGCGTTCTCCATGGGCAGATCGAGCAGCGGCAGATCCCGCAATTCGACGGCATTGCCCTGCGCATCGAGACCACGCCACTGCCAGTTCGCCTCGGTAATCCCCAGGTCGAAATCACGACCGCGCAGGAAGAACGGGCAGCTCAGCTCACGCGCCTTATCCAGCAGGGGTTGAGGGGGATTCAGGTCACCACAGAGCGCAGGCGCGCCCTGGCGGAAAATGCCGGCCTTCTCGAAGGCCACGGATTCACGGGTGTCGCCCAGGTAATCGGCATGGTCGACGCCGATACTGGTGACCAGCGCCAGATCGGCATCCACCAGGTTGACCGCATCCAGGCGCCCGCCCAGGCCGACTTCCAGCACCACCGCATCGAGACCGGCGCGCTGGAACAGCCAGAAGGCCGCCAAAGTACCCATCTCGAAATAGGTCAGGGAAATCCCCCCACGCCCGGCCTCGACCGCGACAAAGGCCTCGCACAGCGAGGCATCGCTGGCTTCGACGCCATCGATCTGCACGCGCTCGTTGTAGCGCAACAGATGGGGAGAATTGTAGACACCGACCTTCAGCCCCTGGGCTCGCAGCAAGGACGCCACGAACGCACAGGTAGAACCCTTGCCGTTGGTACCGGTCACCGTGATGACCCGAGGCGCCAGCCTGCCCAATCCCATGCGGGACGCTACTTCTTGCGAGCGCTCCAGCCCCATATCGATGGCTGACGGATGCAACTGCTCAAGGTAGGCAAGCCAGTCGCCAAGGGTACGTTCGGTCATATGTTTGCAGGCACCGGTGGCACCACGATCGCTTCGACGGGCGCAGCCACGAACTCAGGCGTCGGCAAGCCCATCAGCTGAGCCAGCAGGTTGCCCAGGCGCGGACGCAGTTCCTGGCGCGGGATGATCATGTCGATGGCGCCATGCTCCAACAGGAACTCGCTGCGCTGGAAACCTTCCGGCAGTTTTTCCCGCACGGTCTGCTCGATCACGCGTGGACCGGCGAAACCGACCAGGGCCTTGGGCTCGGCGACAATCA
This sequence comes from Pseudomonas sp. B3G-3, assembly GCF_028640915.1. NCBI lineage: Bacteria > Pseudomonadati > Pseudomonadota > Gammaproteobacteria > Pseudomonadales > Pseudomonadaceae > Pseudomonas > Pseudomonas sp. B3G-3. The sequence goes on from NZ_JAQZAB010000127.1 coordinate 60,943, forward strand.
CGTCGCCCAGCATCGCCAGACTGGCGGAAACGCCACCGTAGACCGGGTCGGTCAGCACGGAAATGAATGGCAACCCTTCTTCACGCAGACGCGCCAGCACCGCGGAGGTCTTGGCCATTTGCATCAGGGAGATCAGCGCTTCCTGCATCCGAGCACCGCCGGAAGCGGAGAAGCAGACCATCGGGCAACGCTTTTCCAGCGCGTAGTTGGCAGCACGCACAAAACGCTCGCCGACGATGGCGCCCATGGAACCGCCCATGAAGGAGAATTCGAACGCCGATACCACCACCGGCATCCCCAGCAGGGTACCGCTCATGGAAATCAGCGCGTCCTTTTCACCGGTCTGCTTCTGGGCCGCGGTCAGGCGATCCTTGTACTTCTTGCCGTCGCGAAACTTCAGACGGTCTACCGGCTCCAGGTCGGCACCCAGTTCGGTACGGCCTTCAGCGTCGAGGAAAATGTCGATGCGGGCGCGAGCGCCGATGCGCATGTGATGGTTGCACTTAGGGCAAACGTCCAGGGTCTTTTCCAGCTCCGGACGATACAGCACCGCCTCGCAGGATGGGCACTTGTGCCACAGACCTTCAGGCACCGAGCTTTTCTTCACCTCGGAACGCATGATCGAAGGGATCAGTTTGTCTACTAACCAGTTGCTCATGCTTTCTTTCTCCAGTACCGGCGGCCCGAACGCTCTGGTTCGCGGCCCCGCGTATGCCCTTGAGCTAAATTCATGTGTGCGGCGATGATCTGTTCGCTACCGCGGTCAGCGCGAGCTTGACCTGCCTGTACCGAACGGCTCCTCAGCCATCCCGGCAACCCCCGGATAGAGCGGTTGCCACTTCGATTTCGGCCCGCCCAGCGACGGTGCCGGCCTGTTTTGTACAGTGGTGTTATGGACGGCGGCAGACTGCCAGCCGTCACATCGACTAACAGCTGCCGCGAACGGCCTGCATAAATGCGCGAATCTTTGCGTGATCCTTGATGCCCTTGCTCTGCTCCACCCCACCGCTGACATCCACCGCGTAGGGGCGAACCTGTGCTATCGCCTGGCCGACATTCTCGGCAGTCAAGCCACCGGCCAGGATGATCGGCTTGCTCAAGCCTTGCGGTACCAGTGACCAGTCGAAGGCTTCGCCGGTTCCACCGGGCACGCCCTCGACATAGGTATCGAGCAGAATGCCGCTGGCCCGCGCATATGCTGCGCAACTGCCGGCAATATCGTCGCCGGCCTTGACTCGCAGCGCCTTGATGTAGGGCCGGTGATAGCCCTCGCAGTCCGCCGGCGTTTCATCGCCATGAAACTGCAACAGGTCCAGCGGTACTGCATCGAGGATCTCGCCCAGCTCGCAGCGGCTGGCATTGACGAACAGGCCCACGGTGGTCACGAACGGCGGCAGCGCGGCAATGATTGCCCGCGCCTGTTGGACGTTCACCGCCCGCGGGCTCTTGGCGTAGAACACCAGCCCGATGGCATCGGCCCCGGCCTCGACCGCCGCCAGCGCATCCTCAATGCGGGTAATCCCACAAATTTTGCTGCGAACGGCTGACATGTCGTTTAAACCTCAGGGCAAATCCGGGGAAAGTCCCGGATGGTAGCAAATGCTTTTCCGGGCGTCAGCCGTCAAGTTCCGAGAAGCCGGTGAGGAAATGTGGCCCGATGTATCGCTCGGGCAATTCGAACTCATCGTGGTACTCGACCTGCACTAGATACAGCCCGAAAGGATGCGCCGTCACCCCGCCCGTGCGGCGAATCCGGCTCTCCAGAACTTCCCTGGCCCACTCGACCGGACGCTCGCCCGCGCCGATGGTCATCAGCACCCCGGCGATATTGCGCACCATGTGATGCAGGAACGCGCTGGCGCGGATATCCAGGACAATCATCTTGCCGTGGCGGGTGACCCGCAGATGGTGGATTTCCTTGATCGGCGACTTGGCCTGGCATTGCCCGGCGCGGAACGCACTGAAATCGTGGGTGCCCACCAGATGCTGGGCGGCTTCGGCCATCCGCTCGACATCCAGCGGGCGGTGGTTCCAAGTGATCTCCTCGTTCAGGTGCGCCGGACGGATCTGGTCGTTGTAGATCACGTAGCGATAGCGGCGGGCAATTGCCTTGAACCGCGCATGAAAATGCGCCGGCATGACCTTGGCCCAGCTCACACTGATGTCGTGGGGCAGGTTGATATTGGCCCCCATCACCCACGCCTTCATCGAACGCTCGGCCTGGGTATCGAAGTGCACCACTTGCCCGCAGGCGTGCACGCCGGCGTCGGTACGCCCGGCGCAAGACAGCAGCACCGGCGAATCCGCCACCCGGGACAGCGCCTTTTCGAGGGTTTCCTGGACACTCGGGACACCGGAAGCCTGACGCTGCCAGCCGCGATAACGCGAGCCCTTGTATTCGACACCCAACGCGATTCTGAAAAAGCCTGCGGCCGCCATTTCGGCGGCCGCGTTATCTATATTTGCCAAGAACTTACAGCCTGCTGATATGCGCAAAGGCGGCCATTATAAGGCGCGCGCAGACAGACGCCATGCGCGGCCCGCTTTTAGTTGAGGTTTGCCGATTATGCGCCGGCGGGCGTAAACAGGATTGCGTGAAAACCGGGACCAACGCTATATAGACAAATATATAGCGATAAGCATAAATCCACTCGACCGGGACCTGACCAATGACCGCCATCAACAAGGAGGCCGTGGGCCTCGCCTATACCCTGCAGGGCATGCTTCACGCCAAGCACAAGACCTGGGAAGCCATCACCCAGATAGCCGCACGCATCCGGCCAGGCATGCTCGAGTCCCAGGCTCACGCGCTGGGGCTGGAGGTGCTTGCAGAGCTGGGCATGGACAGGATCTGGCATCCGGCGCTGGTGCGTTTTGGCGCAAACACCCTGAAGACCTTCAAGCAACGCTCCGAAGGCGATCCGGTACTGGGCGACAATGACATCTTCTTTATCGACCTGGGGGTGGTCTGGGACCGTCACGAAGGCGATTGCGGCGCGACCTTCGTCATTGGCAACGATCCCGAGATGCAAGCCTGCGCCGCGGCAGCCCAAACCCTGTTCGAACGGGTCCGCGATCACTGGAGCGAGCACAAGGTGGCCGGCCCCGCCCTGTATCGCTATGCCGAAGAACAGGCGAGCGCCATGGGCTGGGTGCTGAATCTGGAGATCAAGGGGCACCGGGTCAGCGACTTCCCCCATGCCATTTATCGAGCGGGCGACCTGGGCAACTTCGAGGCGTGCCCCAACGTCGGCCTGTGGATTCTGGAAATCCAGATCGCCCACCCTACCCGGTCGTTCGGCGCCTTCTACGAAGACCTGTTGGCCTGACAGCACAAGCACTGTCATTGACCCGGAAACAAAAACGGCAGCCTCGATGGCTGCCGTTTTTTTGCTGCTACCGCTGACTCAGACCAGACGCGCGAGCATTTCCTTGGCTTCGCTTTTCTGACCGTCGTTACCTTCGCTGATGACTTCGCCGAGAATGTCCCGCGCGCCATCGTTATCGCCCATGTCGATGTAGGCCTGGGCCAGATCGAGCTTGGTCGCCACTTCGTCGGCGCCGGAAAGGAAATCGAAATCCCCTTCGTCAGCACTGCCCGCGGCGTCTTCCGCGGTAAAGGTCGGCTCGGCCAATTCCGGCTGCTCAAGGCTTTGCGACAAGCGATCCAGCTCGGCGTTGACATCGTCCAGCTCGGACACGAAAGCATCCTTGGCAGCGGGCTGGGCATCCATCTCGTCCGCCAGGGACAAGTCGAAGTCCGCAGGCAGTTCAAGATCGTCGAGCGCAGCTTCAGTCACCGTCGGCACTTCGGCAGCCGGCAGATCCTTCAGGTCGTCATCCAGGCTGAGAAGGAAATCCTCATCGGCTTGCGCCGCAGCAGGCAGGTCCTCACCCAGATCCAGGTCGAAATCCGACAGGTCGTCCAGGCTTTCCTTGGCTTCGGTTTGCTGCTGCAGCACCGACTCGAAACTCAGGTCGTCATCCAGCGGGAAGTCGTCCAGCTCGGGCTCAGCTTGAGTCGAAGCAGCAGGAGCAGCCGGTGCCGCTGGAGAGGCCGCCTCCAGATCGTCCAGGCTCAGATCGAAATCGGTATCCAGGTCGTCGACAGCTGCTGCCGGCGCAGGCTCCTGTGGCTCGTCGAGCAACAGTTCCTTGACGTATTGAGCATCCAGCGCCGCCGCTGCAGCAGCCGCGCCGAGACCTGCAGCCGCCACCGCAGCCATTGCCGGGAAACGGCTTTTCAGTTGCTCGACTTCAGCGTGGTTCTTGCCATTGGCCACCAGCTGACGTTCCTGGGCCACAAAAGCGCTGCGATCGCCCTGATGGCCATAGACTTCCATCAGCTTCAAACGCAACTCGCTACGCTGTGGCTCCAGCTTGACGGCCTCCTCCAGGATCGCCGCCGCCTGGTTCAGGCGACCGCCATCGATATGGGACTGGGCCTGATCCAGCACATCGACCGGATGCTCGACCGCAGCAGCCACCGGCGCCGCGGTCACCATAGGCGCCACGGCTGGAGCTGGAGCTGGAGCTGGAGCTGGAGCTGGAGCCAGCTTGACGCTCGGCGGTGGAACTTCAAGGCCTTCGAAGCTGCTTTCCGGCAGATCCAGGTCCTTGGACAGCTCAGCCTCTTCGGACAGGGCACGCGCCATGCGCAGGTGTTTTTCTGCTTCCAGCTGAGCCTTGCGGCGACGAGCCAGCAACAGCAGCAACAACAGCACCAAGATTGCCCCGCCACCCGCCAGCCCCAAGAGGATCGGGTTGGTCAGCAAGTCATTGAATTTGCCTTCATCGGACGCCGGCGCTTGCGCCTGGGCCGCTTCAGCCGGGGCCTCGCCCGCAGCTGCCGCAGGATCGGTCACTGGCGCTGCCGGGGTCGCCGGCTGCTCGGCCAGTTGCGCCGGCATGGCCGCGGTCGGTTGTGCTGGCGCCACGGCACCCGCCCCTTCCGCCTGCAATTTGGCCAACTGGTCGTTCTTCAATTCGATCAGGCGTTGCAGCTTGTCCAGCTGGCTCTGCAGATCCGTCATGCGGCTTTTCAGCTCGGCATTATCGCGACGGGCCGCATCGAGGCTTTCCTGAGTCACTGCCAGCTTGTTGCTCAGCGCCTGGCTATCGCCAGCCGCACCCTTGCCCCGCGCCTTGCCCGACTCGGCAGACACCAGGCTCAGATTATCCTTGACCGCGCCTTGTGCAGGCGCCTTGTCCGCACCAGCGCGCCGAGTGCCGTCCAGTTGCTGCTGAGCGCCGCGTGGTGCCAGGCGACGCCCCTGACGCCACGCCGTATTCTGCGCGGCGACCTCGGTGATCGCTTGTGGCTGCGGCAGGCTGGTGCTCTGCACGGCATCGGGCAGGCGCAATACCTGTCCGGTTTTCAGCCGGTTGATGTTGCCGTCGATAAAGGCATCCGGATTCAGCGCCTGGATGGCCAGCATGGTTTGCTGGACCGAACCGCCATTACGGGCCTTGGCTGCGATTTCCCAGAGGGTGTCGCGGGCCGAGGTGGTGTATTGGGCAGGTTTGTTGGCACCGGTGACCGGCGCGGCAACCGCTGGAGCCTGCGCCGCGGATTGCGCGGCCGCCTCAGCGGTTTGCGGGGAAAACTTGGACGGATCGAGCAGGACGCTGTAGTCGCGCAGCAGACGGCCATTGGGCCACATCACCTGCACCAGGAACTTGACCATCGGCTCGGAGAGCGGCTGGCTCGAAGTGACCCGCAGCACGCTCTTGCCGTTGGCATTGAGCACCGGGGTAAAGCTCAGGTCATTGAGAAAGGCCTGGCGATCGACGCCCGCCTTGGCAAAATCTTCAGGCGAGGCCAGGCTCGGCACCACCTCGGCGGCGGTGAGATCCTTGACGTCCAGCAACTCGATTTCTGCGACCAGTGGCTGGTTCAGAGTCGACTTCAGGGTCAGCTCCCCGAGCCCAAGCGCCTGCGCCATACCGGAGGACAGCGCCGACGCGGCCGCTATTGCTAACACCAGTTTGCGAACTTGAACCATAGCCTCATCCTTTGTTTGAACATTCCTCGGCCAGCGAGAAGGTGTTGTAGCGCTGCCGTAAGGCATTGCGTGCGGCCTGAAGGGCCGCTTCGCGCGATTATGTCTGCATGCCTTGGAAGAGCGCGACGACAGCTCACCTCCAGCAACCAGCCAAGCATAGCGCCCAGCTAGAATCATTCTGCAAATTGTTGCCAAGTATCTTTTACAGAAGGTCTTTTATCAACAACTCAGCCAGCTGCACCGCGTTGAGCGCAGCCCCTTTGCGTACGTTATCTGACGTCAGCCAGAGATTAAGTTCCGCCGGGTCGTCGATCCCCCCGCGCACCCGACCAACGTAGACCACATCCTGCCCGACCGCATCGCCCACCGCGGTCGGGTAGTCGCCCGCCTCGACCAGCTCGATGCCGGGCGCCGCTTCAAGCGCGGCATTGACCGCGTCCAGGTCGATCGCCGTGGCTGACTGCAGAGTCACGCTATAGCTATCGCCAAAAAACACCGGGGCTTGAACACAAGTGACAGAAATCTTTAATAAAGGCTGCGCCAGCACCTCGCGCAACTCCCGGACCAGGCGTTTTTCCAACAGGGTGTGACCGTGCTCGTCGGGCGTGCCGACCTGCGCCAACAGGTTGAAGGCCATCTGCCGGTCGAAGAAGCGTGGCTCCAATGGGCGCGCATTGAGCAGTTCGGCGGTCTGCCGTGCCAGTTCGGTTACCGCTTCGCGGCCCTGGGTGGACACCGCCAGGCTGGCGGTCAGGTTGACCCGCTGAATCTCGAACAATGCCTGCAAGGGCGCCAGGACTACCGCCAGCGACGTGGCCGCGGCGCTGGGGCTGCTCAGTTGAACGGGCTTCTTCAGGCCAGCCAGCACGCGCTCGTTGGCTTCCGGCACCAGATTCGGCGCCTGGGCCGAAGGCAATGCGCCCGACAGGTCGATCACCGCGCAATTGGCCGCCGTGGCCCGCGGGGCGAAGCTCAGGGTCACCGCCGGGCCGGCAGCGAAAAACGCCAGCTGTACCTTGCTGAAATCGAACTCGTCGACCTCGCGCACCCGCACATTTTTTCCACGAAACGGCACCGAATGCCCCGCCGACTCACTGCTGGCCAGCAGGTGCAGGTTGGCGATCGGAAAATCGCGCTCTTCGAGAATCTGGACGAGGGTTTCGCCGACAGTACCGGTGGCACCGATCACGGCGATATCGAAGGACTGGTTCATGGTGCTACCTCTGGCGAAACGGGGGGAGCGGCACTTTACCCGGCGCTTGGGGGCGAGGCAATTTATCAGACCTGACACATCAGACTTTTCGCAAACATGCTCATAGCCAGTAATCAGCAGCGGCTCCGACATAAAAAAGCCCGCGCCTCTTGCAAGGAGCGGGCTCTTTCAACGCATCAGAGGATCAACGCTCGAGCAGGATCCGCAGCATGCGGCGCAGCGGTTCGGCGGCGCCCCACAGCAGCTGGTCGCCGACGGTGAACGCACCGAGGAACTGCGAGCCCATGTTCAGCTTGCGCAGACGCCCCACCGGGATGTTCAGGGTGCCGGTGACCTTGGTCGGGCTCAGCTCCTGCATGCTGATATCGCGCTGGTTCGGTACCAGCTTGACCCAAGGATTGTGCTGGCTGATCAACCCTTCGATATCGGCGATCGGCACGTCCTTGTTCAGCTTGATGGTCAGCGCCTGGCTGTGGCAGCGCATGGCGCCGATGCGCACGCAGATGCCATCGACCGGGATCGGGCTCTTGAAGCGACCGAGGATCTTGTTGGTCTCGGCCTGGGCCTTCCACTCTTCGCGGCTCTGGCCGTTCGGCAGTTCCTTGTCGATCCACGGGATCAGGCTGCCGGCCAGCGGTACGCCGAAGTTTTCGGTCGGGTAGGCATCGCTGCGCATGGCTTCGGCGACCTTGCGGTCGATGTCGAGGATGGCGCTGGCCGGGTTGGCCAGGTCATCCGCCACGGCGGCGTGGGTCGCGCCCATCTGCTTGATCAATTCACGCATGTTCTGCGCGCCGGCACCGGACGCCGCCTGGTAGGTCATGGCGCTCATCCACTCCACCAGACCCGCTTCGAACAGGCCGCCCAGGCCCATCAGCATCAGGCTGACGGTGCAGTTGCCGCCGATGTAGTTCTTGGTGCCGGAATCCAGCTGCTGGTCGATGACCTTGCGGTTCACCGGGTCGAGGATGATCACCGCGTCATCCTGCATGCGCAGGCTGGAAGCGGCATCGATCCAGTAGCCCTGCCAGCCGGCTTCGCGCAGCTTGGGGAAGACTTCGCTGGTGTAGTCGCCGCCCTGGCAGGTCAGAATCACGTCGAGGGTCTTCAGCTCTTCAATGCTGTAAGCGTCCTTGAGCGGAGCAATGTCCTTGCCCACGGACGGGCCTTGGCCACCGACATTGGAAGTGGTGAAAAACACCGGCTCGATAAGATCGAAGTCCTGCTCTTCCAGCATCCGCTGCATGAGCACGGAACCGACCATACCGCGCCAACCGATCAGACCTACACGTTTCATCGCAACTACACCTATACAAAAGTGGGCCACCGTCTGAGCGGTGGGCCCGAAAGATTACAGATTCCGCAGCGCGGCGACTACTGCATCGCCCATTTCCTGCGTACCTACCTTGGTGCAACCGGCCGACCAGATGTCGCCAGTGCGCAATCCCTGGTCCAGTACCAGGCTCACGGCCTGCTCGATGGCATCCGCCGCATCGTTCAGGTTGAAGCTGTAACGCAGCATCATCGATACCGACAGAATGGTCGCCAGCGGGTTGGCGATGCCCTGCCCGGCGATGTCCGGCGCCGAACCGTGGCATGGCTCGTACATGCCCTTGTTGTTGGCATCCAGCGACGCCGACGGCAGCATGCCGATGGAACCGGTGAGCATCGACGCTTCGTCGGAAAGAATGTCGCCGAACATGTTGTCGGTGACGATCACGTCGAACTGCTTCGGTGCACGCACCAGTTGCATGGCGGCGTTGTCGACGTACATGTGGCTCAGCTCGACATCCGGGTAATCCTTGGCCACCTGCTCGACCACTTCGCGCCACAGCTGGCTGGACGCCAGGACGTTGGCCTTGTCCACCGAGCAGAGCTTCTTGCCGCGCACACGGGCCATGTCGAAGCCGACACGAGCGATGCGACGGATTTCACTCTCGCTGTACGGCAGGGTGTCGTAGGACTGACGCTCGCCGTTATCCAGTTCGCGGGTGCCGCGTGGCGCGCCGAAGTAGATACCGCCGGTCAGCTCACGGACGATGAGGATGTCCAGGCCGGAGACGATTTCCGGCTTGAGGCTGGAAGCATCGGCCAGTTGCGGATAGAGGATCGCCGGACGCAGGTTGCCGAACAGGCCCAACTGCGCGCGGATCTTCAGCAGGCCACGCTCAGGGCGGATATCACGCTCGATCTTGTCCCATTTCGGGCCGCCCACGGCGCCCAGCAGGACCGCGTCGGCTGCCCGCGCACGATCCAGGGTCTCGTCGGCCAGCGGCACGCCGTGCTTGTCGATGGCCGCGCCACCGATCACGTCGTGGCTCAGCTCGAAGCCCAGGCTGTACTTGGCGTTGGCCAGCTCCAGCACCTTGACCGCCTCGGCCATGATTTCCGGGCCGATACCGTCACCTGGGAGAATCAGAATCTGCTTGCTCATGCTTTCCTCATTTGCTCTGTCGGTGTGCTGGTCGGCACGCCCGGAAAAATACTGTTGCCTGGCCCGCGGCGTCCGCTCACTCGTAGAGAACGAAGCGCTGGCCCGAATATCAAACCCGCCATGGCTTTTTTGGCGGTTCCGGCGAGTAAAAAGCTCGCTCCTACAGGTTGTGTGTCCTTTCCTGCCGGAGCGAGCTTGCTCGCGATCACTGCGTCACTTTAACGCCGATCAGGCGTCGCGAAACAACCACGGCTGGCTGGCCCGATGCTTGGCCTCGAAAGCGGCAATCGCGTCGCCATCCTGCAAGGTCAGGCCGATATCGTCCAGGCCGTTGAGCAGGCAATGCTTGCGGAACGCATCGATCTCGAATTTCAACACCTTGCCATCGGGACGGGTCACGGTCTGGGCCTGCAGATCAATCTGCAGCTGGTAGCCCGGCTCGGCCTCGACCTGCTGGAACAGTTCATCGACTTCAGCGTCGCTGAGGATGATCGGCAGCAAGCCGTTCTTGAAGCTGTTGTTGAAGAAGATGTCGGCGTAGCTCGGCGCGATGATGCTGCGAAAACCATATTCTTCCAACGCCCAAGGGGCGTGCTCACGGCTGGAGCCGCAACCGAAGTTTTCCCGGGCCAGCAACACGCTGGCGCCCTGGTAGCGCTCGGCGTTGAGCACGAAGTCCTTGTTCAGCGGACGCTTGGAGTTGTCCTGGTACGGCTGGCCGACATCCAGGTAACGCCACTCGTCGAACAGGTTCGGGCCGAAGCCGGTGCGCTTGATCGACTTGAGGAACTGCTTGGGAATGATCTGATCGGTGTCGACGTTGGCACGATCCAAAGGCGCGACAAGACCGGTGTGCTGGGTGAAAGCTTTCATGCTGCGCTCCTTAGATCAATTCACGGACGTCGACGAAACGACCGTTGACGGCGGCAGCCGCGGCCATGGCCGGGCTGACCAGGTGAGTACGCCCACCGGCGCCCTGACGACCTTCGAAGTTGCGGTTCGAAGTCGAGGCGCAATGCTCGCCGGACTCCAAACGGTCCGGGTTCATCGCCAGGCACATCGAGCAGCCCGGCTCGCGCCATTCGAAGCCTGCCTCGAGGAAGATCTTGTCCAGGCCTTCCGACTCCGCCTGGGCCTTCACCAGGCCCGAACCCGGGACCACGATGGCCTGCTTGATGGTCGAGGCCACCTTGCGGCCCTTGGCGATGACGGCCGCGGCACGCAGGTCTTCGATCCGCGAGTTGGTGCAGGAACCGATGAATACCCGGTCCAGCTGAATGTCAGTAATCGCCTGGTTGGCGGTCAAACCCATGTATTTCAAGGCACGGACGATGGAGTCGCGCTTGACCAGGTCCATTTCCTTGGCCGGGTCCGGCACGTTCTGATCGACGGCCAGCACCATCTCGGGCGAAGTGCCCCAGCTGACTTGCGGCTTGATCTGCGCGGCATCCAGCTCGACCACGGTGTCGAACTTGGCGTCGGCGTCGGACACCAGGTCTTTCCAGGCCTCGACGGCGAGGTCCCATTCCGCGCCCTTGGGGGCGAACGGACGACCCTTGACGTATTCCACGGTTTTTTCGTCCGCTGCCACCAGGCCCACGCGGGCGCCGGCTTCGATGGACATGTTGCAGATGGTCATGCGGCCTTCGACGGACAGGTCGCGAATCGCGCTGCCGGCGAACTCGATGGCATGGCCGTTACCGCCAGCGGTGCCGATCTTGCCGATCACGGCCAGGACGATGTCCTTGGCGGTCACGCCAAATGGCAACTTGCCCTCGACCCGCACCAGCATGTTTTTCATTTTCTTGGCGACCAGGCACTGGGTGGCGAGCACGTGCTCGACCTCGGAGGTGCCGATACCGTGGGCCAGGGCGCCAAAGGCACCGTGGGTCGAGGTGTGGGAGTCGCCGCAGACCACGGTCATGCCGGGCAAGGTCGCGCCCTGCTCCGGGCCGATGACGTGAACGATGCCCTGGCGCACGTCGTTCATCTTGAATTCGACGATGCCGTATTCGTCACAGTTGTCGTCGAGGGTCTGAACCTGCAGACGCGAAACCTGGTCGGCGATGGCGCTGATGCCACCCTTGCGCTCCGGCGTGGTCGGCACGTTGTGGTCCGGGGTCGCGATGTTGGCATCGATGCGCCAAGGCTTGCGCCCGGCCAGACGCAGGCCTTCGAAGGCTTGCGGCGAAGTCACTTCGTGGATGATGTGACGATCGATATAGATCAGCGCCGAGCCATCGTCGCGCTGCTTGACCAAATGCGAATCCCAGAGCTTGTCGTAGAGCGTTTTGCCGGCCATCAGACGGTTCCTCATCATTTTCTATGCCGCGGGTCTCTGACACCGGTCAATAACCCCTTGGCTTGTGAGGCTGATGCTATGGCGTTACATTAAATAACTCAAATTCATATTTTTTATACTTTGGATAACCAACTGGAATGCGACCATGGACCTGGCCAACCTCAATGCCTTTATCGCGATTGCCGAAACCGGCAGCTTCTCCGGAGCCGGCGAACGCCTGCACCTGACCCAGCCGGCCATCAGCAAGCGCATCGCCGGCCTTGAGCAACAACTCAATGTGCGGCTGTTCGATCGCCTGGGCCGCGAAGTGGGCCTGACCGAGGCCGGACGCGCCCTGCTGCCGCGGGCCTATCAGATCCTCAACGTACTGGACGACACCCGCCGGGCGCTGACTAACCTGACCGGCGAAGTCACCGGTCGCCTGACCCTGGCGACCAGCCACCATATCGGCCTGCACCGCCTGCCGCCCCTGCTGCGCGCCTTTACCCGGCGTTACCCGGAAGTGGCCCTGGACATCCAGTTTCTCGACTCGGAAGTGGCCTACGAAGAGATCCTCCACGGTCGCGCCGAACTGGCGGTGATCACCCTGGCCCCCGAGCCCCATGCGCTGGTCAAGGCCACGCCGGTGTGGAACGACCCGCTGGACTTCGTCGCCGCCCCCGAGCATCCGCTGGTGAGCAACGGCACGGTCAGCCTGGCCGATGTTGCCCTGCATCCGGCGGTATTTCCCGGTGGCAACACCTTTACCCACCATATTGTCCAGCGCCTGTTCGAGGCCCAGGGCCTGACCCCGAACATCGCCATGAGCACTAACTACCTGGAAACCATCAAGATGATGGTGTCCATCGGACTGGCCTGGAGCGTCTTGCCCCGCACCATGCTCGATGAGCAGGTGGCGCGCATTCCTTTACCGGGCATACAGCTCACTCGCCAGCTAGGCTATATCCTGCATACCGAACGGACGCTGTCGAATGCTGCGCGGGCTTTCATGGCCTTACTGGATGCACAAGTCGATTGGCCAGGGACCAAGGCGTAAGCGTCCCAGCATGACTTATGCCACCTCCTTGATTGCCTGAACCCGCGCCTAACGCTCTTATCAGCCCAAGGCCCGCTGCTCATGCCCAAACCCGCTGACCGTCTACCGCCCATGCCGCGCATTCACGCGCTCGACCCCAAGCAGTCGGAGCAAAGCTGGGAGAGCGCTCCGCAGTTGCTCGCCGCACTCAATGGCGCACGACTGGGCGCCTGGTACTGGGACATCGAAAGCGGGCAAATCAGCTGGTCGCGGGGCACCCAGGCGCTGTTTGGCTTCGATCCGCGCCAGCCGCTGCCCAAAGACCTGGAATACCTCGACCTGCTGCCCGAGGAAGATCGCGCCAAAACCATTCGCGCCTTCCATTCGGTACTGGCCGGCGCGCCGCTGGAGCAGGCGATGCATCACCGCATCCGCTGGCCCGACGGCAGCCTGCACTGGCTGGAAATCAATGGCAGCGTGCTGCCGGACAAGCACGGCAAGCCGCGGATGATCGGGGTGATTCGCGAAATCACCCACCAACGCCAGCGGGAACAGGCCCTCAGCAGCTCGGAAAAACGCTTTGCCACGCTGTTTCACCTGTGCCCGAACATGGTGCTGCTGACCCGCCTGGAAGATGGCCTGATCAGCGAGGCCAACCAGTACTTCGAAATCCTCTTCGGCTGGCCGCTGCAGCACGTCATCGGCCGCACCACCCTCGAACTGGGCCTGTGGGTCGACCCGGAACAACGCGCGCAAATGGTCAAGGCGGTGCAGAAGCGCGGCCAGGCCGCCACCCTCGAGGTGCAACTGCGCGCCAGCAACGGGCAGATTCACGATGGCATCCTCAGCGCCCAGAAAGTCGAGCTGGAAGGCCAGGCCTACCTGCTCAGCACCTTTCTCGACACCAGCGAACGCAAGCGCGCCGAACAGGCCCTCAAGGACAGCCAGGAGCGCCTCGACCTGGCGCTGGACTCGGCCCAGCTCGGCACCTGGGACTGGCACATTCCCAGTGGCATGCTCTACGGCTCGGCCCGCGCCGCACAGCTGCATGGCCTGGAACCGATGCCGTTCCACGAGTCGTTCGATGCGTTTTTCGAGGGCGTGCCCGACGAAGAGCGCAACAGCATGCGCGATGCCTACCGCAGCCTGCGCGAAGGCCCGGCCGGCAATTATCAGTTGACCTACCGCGTACAGCTGGCCGATGGCTCGTCACGCTTTCTGGAAAGCCGTGCCCGCCTCTACCGCGATGAGCAAGGCAACCCGCTGCGCATGGCCGGGACCTTGCTGGACATCACCGAACAGGTCGAGCGCGAGCAACGCCTGGTGACGTCCGAGGAGAAGTTCGCCAGCCTGTTCCAGGTCAGCCCGGACCCGATCTGCGTCACGCTCCAGGAAACCGGACAGTTCATCGAGATCAACTCCAGCTTCACTCAGACCTTCGGCTGGACCGTCGACGAAGTGCTCAACCGCAGCGCCGACGAAATCGGCCTCTGGGACGATTCCGCGCAGCGCCTGCAGCGGGTCGAGCAGGTGATCCGCGAACAGGCGCTGAACAACGTCGCGGTGCTGGTCCGGCACAAGGACGGGCAACCCCTGACCTGCATCATTTCCAGCCGGCAGATCACCGTCGACAAACAGCCCTGCATTGTCACCACCCTGCGCGACATCACCCAGCAGCAACGCTCCGAGGCCGCGCTCAAGGCCAGCGAAGAGAAGTTCGCCAAGGCGTTCCACTCCAGCCCCGACGCCATCACCATCACCGAGCGCGACACCGGGCGCTACCTGGAGGTCAACGACGGCTTCTGCCGGCTGACCGGTTACCGCGCCGAGGAAGTGATCGGCCGCACCGTGTATCAGGTCGGCATCTGGGCCGAGGAAAAACAGCGTTCGATCCTGCTTGCCGAGCTGCAGCTCAAAGGTCGGGTCAATCACCTGGAAATGCTCGGCCGCAACAAGCGCGGAGAGATCCTGACGGTCGAGGTCTCGGTCGAACCCATCACCCTCAACGAAACCGCCTGCCTGCTGCTCACCGCGCGGGATGTCAGCCTGCTGAAAAATGCCCAGGCACAGATTCGCCACCTGGCCTACCACGACCCGCTGACCAACCTGCCCAACCGCGCGCTGCTGATGGATCGCCTGAGCCAGCAGATCGCCCTGCTCAAGCGCCACAACCTGCGCGGCGCCCTGCTGTTTCTCGACCTGGACCACTTCAAGCACATCAACGATTCCCTCGGCCATCCGGTGGGCGACACCGTGCTGAAGATCGTCACCGCGCGCCTCGAAGCCAGCGTGCGCATGGAAGACACCGTGGCGCGCCTGGGCGGCGACGAGTTCGTGGTCCTGCTCAGCGGCCTGGAGGGCAGCCGCAGCGAAGTCAGCGACCAGGTACGGGAGCTGGCCGATACCCTGCGTGAACTGCTGTCCGAGCCGATGTTCCTCGACGGCCAGCGCCTGCAGGTGACCCCGAGCATAGGCGTAGCCCTGATTCCCGATCACGGCTCGACCCCCACCGACCTGCTCAAGCGCGCCGATATCGCGCTGTACCGGGCCAAGGACTCCGGGCGCAACACCACCCAGATGTTCCACAACACCATGCAGAAAGCCGCCAGCGAGCGCCTGCGCATGGAAACCGACCTGCGCCTGGCCCTGTCCCGGGGCGAGTTCAGCCTGCACTTCCAGCCCCAGGTCGACGCCCGCGACAACCGCATCGTCGGCGCCGAAGCCCTGGTGCGCTGGCACCACCCCGAACTGGGGGCGCAATCGCCCACCGAGTTCATCAAGGTCCTGGAAGACAGCGGCCTGATCCTCGAGGTCGGCACCTGGATTCTCGACGAAGCCTGCCAGGCCTTCAGCCAGCTGATCGCCGAAGGCCTGGTGGACCCGCTCGACTTCAGCCTGTGCGTGAACATCAGCCCGCGGCAGTTCCGCCAGAACGACTTCGTCGAGCGCATAGAGCGCAGCCTGAGCCAATACCAACTGCCGTCTTCGCTGCTGAAGCTGGAAATCACCGAAGGCATCGTGATCCAGAACCTGGAAGACACCATCAGCAAGATGCGACGCCTGAAAAAACTCGGCGTGAGTTTCGCCATGGACGACTTCGGCACCGGTTATTCGTCGCTGACCTACCTCAAGCGCTTGCCGGTGGATGCGCTGAAGATCGACCAGTCCTTCGTCCGCGATGCGACCCACGACCCCAACGACGCGGAGATCGTTCGCGCCATCGTCGCCATGGCCCGCAGCCTGGACTTGAATGTGATCGCCGAAGGCGTGGAAACCGCGGAGCAGCTCGAGTTCCTGCAAGGCCTGGGGTGCCATCTGTATCAGGGTTACCTGCACAGTCGACCGCTGCCGCTGGAGGGCTTGAAAGCCCTGCTGGCCTGAACGGACGACGACACAATCACCAGCCTGACAGATCAACGGGACAGCAATTGCCAGTGTCTGGCGCAACCTGTAGGGTCGCGTTTTTTGTGACACCCCACGAGATCGATCATGCAGGATGCAACCCTCCCCCGCCCGGCCCTGCTGGGCATTGACCTTGGCACCACCAACAGCCTGATCGCCGTCTGGCAGGACGGCCGCGCCCAGTTGATCCCCAACGCCCTCGGCGATGTCCTCACCCCGTCGGTGGTCAGCCTCGATGAAGACGACAGCATCCTGGTGGGCAAAGCCGCGCGAGCCCGCCTGACGACCCACCCGGAACGCACGGTGGCCGCCTTCAAGCGCTTCATGGGCAGCGACAAGCGCCTCGAACTGGGGGGCCGGCCGTTCAGCCCGGAAGAACTTTCGGCGCTGGTGATCGGCTCGCTCAAACAGGATGCCGAAGCCTTTCTCGGCCATCCGGTGCAGGAAGCGGTGATTTCGGTGCCGGCCTACTTCAGCGACGAACAACGCAAGCGCACCCTATTCGCCGCCGAACTGGCGGGCCTGACGGTATCGCGGCTGATCAACGAACCGACCGCGGCCGCCATGGCCTACGGGCTGCATGAACAGAAGTTCGAACGCACGCTGATCTTCGACCTGGGCGGCGGCACCTTCGATGTCACAGTGCTGGAATACGCACTGCCGCTGATTGAAGTGCACGCCTCCACGGGCGACAACTTCCTGGGCGGCGAAGACTTTACCGAGGCCTTGTTGCAGGCCTGCCTCAAGGACTGGCAACTCACCCCGGCGCAGATCGACGCGCAGGGC
This sequence comes from Pseudomonas sp. B3G-3, assembly GCF_028640915.1. NCBI lineage: Bacteria > Pseudomonadati > Pseudomonadota > Gammaproteobacteria > Pseudomonadales > Pseudomonadaceae > Pseudomonas > Pseudomonas sp. B3G-3. Next base: position 78,100 of record NZ_JAQZAB010000127.1, read on the forward strand.
ATGGCCAGCCTGGGTGACGCCCTGGAGCAGCTCAAGTGCAAACTCGCCGACGGCACTCAGTCACTCAGTTGGCGTCATGGGGACCGGTCATATGAATGGACCCTGGACGAAGCGCTGGCGCTGAAGATCTGGGAGCCGCTGCTGGCCCGCTTGCGAGCACCCATCGAGCAGGCCCTGCGCGATGCCCGCCTAAAGCCCCGCGACCTCGACAGCCTGGTGCTGGTGGGCGGCGCCACCCGGATGCCGGCGGTGCAGCAAATGGTCGCCACGCTCTTTGGGCGCCTGCCTTACCGCCACCTCGATCCGGATACGATTGTCGCGCTGGGCGCCGCCACCCAGGCCGCCTGCAAGGCCCGGGACGGAGCCATCGAGGAACTGATCCTGACCGACGTCTGCCCCTACACCCTGGGGATTTCGACCAGTCGCGGCGAACAGGTCAGTGGAGCCTTTTCGCCGATCATCGAACGCAATACGGTGATCCCGACGTCACGGGTGCAGCAGTTCTACACCACGCACCCGCACCAGGCGTTTATCCGCATTGCGGTGTATCAGGGCGAGCGGCCCTGGGTGCGGGACAATATTTTCATTGATTCCTTCGACGTGCCCCTGACGCCCAGCGAACAGATCCAGTCCCTGGACGTACGCTTCAGCTATGACATCAATGGCCTGCTCGAAGTCGACGTCACCCTGCTGGCCAGCGGTGAACGCCATAGCCACAGCATCGACCGCAGCCCCACCGGGCTCGATGCGCAATCCCGGCAGGCCAGCCATGAGCGACTGACCGCGCTGAAAATCCACCCTCGCGACGCCCTGCCCAACCGTACCCTGCTGGCCCGCCTGGAGCGGGCGTGGATGCAAAGCCTGGGCGACGAGCGCGAGCGCATCGCCGACTGGCTGGACACCTTCACCGCCGTGCTCGGTGGCCAGCAACCGGCGGAGATTGCCAGCCATCGAACCCAGCTGAACAAGGCGCTGGATCAACTACGTCTCTAGCCGTCGAGCCGCCGCAAGCAGGCCTGCAAACCGCCAGGCAGTGCGTCTTCACCAGCGCTGTCCGGCGGTACGCCATAGCGGTTGGGCAGTTTGTCGCCGGGGAAGGCAAAAAGAATCAGCGCCAGGAATGGAAAGAACACCGACAGACCGCCCAGCACCAGCAAGGTCGGGATGCCACGGCCTATGTCATGCAGACGACGCAGAATCGCCCCGAGCAAAAACACAGTGCCCAGCAACGACACAACGATCGCGGACAGCGATGTGCCGCTGAATAACGCGGCCAGCGGCGTGACCAGCACGGCGCCCAGTACCTGCCAGAAGAACGCTCCACGCCCCAGCCGTGTGCCCAGACGCCAGAAAGCCGTGGCCGGCGTCGGACGGCTGTCGCCCTTGGCCAGCAACAGACGCTCGCTCCAGGACAGCAGCGCGCTGAAGGCAAACCGCAGGCCAAGCCCGTGCTCCGGGTTGTCTTTGGCCCGCTGCATGCGCAGCAGCACTTTCTGCCGAGGTACACCGGCACTGCCATAACGCACTAGCCCCTTGAGCACATCGAGGGCCAGGTAAAAGGCCTCGCTGTCGATCCCTTCGTCTTCGGCCAGCGTCTGATGCGGCGGCCGTGGCGGCTCGCCCTTGATCAAGCCGTGGCGAAAGCCGTCGAACCAGTCCTGGGGGTTGGTGATTTCGGTAATCCGGTCGAGCAGGTATCGACGCTGCTGCGCATCGATCACCGGGTCGTGATACAGCACGCCACTCAAGAGCATGCGCCCGAGCAAATCGTCCGCGAAGGCCGGCAGGTCACCGCGCAGGCATGCAAACAGGCGCTCATTGCTCAACAACCGCGCACTGTCGAGCGCTTCCTGGACGCCAAGCAACTGCCGGTCGAGCAAGGCATGCAGCGGATCGTCCAATTGCAGCCAGCCGAGCAAAGCGCTCAGGTCGCCCTGTTCGCGCTGCAACTGGGCAAGCTGCGGCTGCAGCCGGCTGAGCGGATGGGACGGATTGAGCGCCAGACGCGCCAGACACTGCGAGTCGATCAATTGCCACCAGCGTTCCGGCTGCTCCAGCAATGCCATCAGGAACAGCGTATGGGCGTACCAGTGCCAGAGCGCCTCGCCCGTCCCTGGTGGCGGCAACACGACGCCGCGCTGGCTCAGTTGCAGCAGCAGGTTCAGTTCCGACAGATCGCTTGCCGCATCGGTATCGCTCAATTCGAAAGACTCGGCGATACGCTCCAGGGCGGCATGACCGTAAGGGCGCAATCGGCGCAGCCACAAACGGCAGATCTGGTGCGGCTCACCGGTTGTCAGCGCATCGGCCAGTTGCGCCGAAGCAGACTCCTCATCGATGAAGGTCTTCATCGCCAACGGAATCGGCGCCTGGTTCAACCAGCGCAAGTGCTGCCCGGCCTGGTCCTTGAACCCGCTCAGCACCAGGGCTTCGAGGGCATCCAGCGGCTGCGGCTCATCCAGCACCTGTTGCAACAGCTCTGCTGCGCCACGGTGCAAGGCCCAGGCATGCCGGTACAGGCGCAACAACCGGGTATCGGCATTCTGGCCAAGCAACTGCGCCAGCAAGGGCAACTCGTCGCCGCTCATCCGCCAATCGATAAAGGCCTGCGCCAACCCCTGCAGCTCGAGCCGGCCAACACCGAGCCAGCGGATCAGCGTCTCGGGACGTTGTGAAGGGCTGCCATATTCCTGGGTGACGTGGGCGAGATCGGTGGACCAGTCGCTGAAAGGCTCCAGACGATCAAAGGCCTGAATCAGCAGCGGCAAAAAGTCCGGCTGACGTTTGGCGCACAGCGCCAGCAATTGGCTCTCGGCCTTGGGATGACGATGCTCCTGCCACAGCCGGACCCAGCAGGGCAATGCCTGATCGTCCAGCCCCAGCAGGCTGTTCTGGCACGCCAACAGGTAAAGCCAGTCCACATCATCCGGCGCTTCGCGCTGCTGCTCGATGCACAACTGCAGCAGCCCCTGGCCACCGATGCCAGCCTGGGTGAATTGCACCAGCAGGCGCTTGATGAACACTGCATCGTTCGGTAACGGCAGGCAGGTGTGTTGGCTGGCGAAGCCTTCGTACTCGTGGAGCGGTCGCCGGTCGAAGATGAAGTCGAGGCTGCGCGCGAACCACAGGCTTTCGGTCTGCGCCGGTTCCGACCAGCACCCCATCAGCGCCGTATCGAATGGGTCCGGGGCCTTGATCCGGTTCAGATAGTCCTCGACATGGCGGGCCTGATCGAAACCCAGCTCCAGCAACTGATGCTCCCAGCCCATGCGCTGGGCCAGCAGGCCCGCGCAACGGTAGGAAAGCGGCCCGGCGTTGGCCGTCCGCTGGAACAACTCCCAGCGCAAGTCATCGAGCAGGCCGAGCGGCAGTTGATCCAGCGCCTTGATAAAGGCCTGCCAGGCATCGGGATTGAAGCGGCGCGTCGGATCATTCAGCAGCGCATCAAAATCGAGGATGGCTTGCGCAGGCGCAGGCTCGCTCTCCTGCGACGCCTCAAGCTCCTGCTCGTTGTCACGCACCAGCCGCAGAGCACTTTCGTAGGCCTGGCGCAGCGCCTGGAACCCTTCGGGATCGGTCTCCGGGTGATGCTCCGGCAGACGGGCCCGATAGGCATTGCGAATCAGCGTTTCATCGGTGGTAGGGTCGATGCCCAGCTTTATCCAGCAACTCATGACCAGTCGAACTCCTCTAGCGACGCCGGACGCTGCGGCAAGTCGAGATCCAGGTGCCAAGGCAAGTCCGCCAGACAATCCGCCATGTTTTCAGCGAGCCCGCGGGCAATCATTTGGCTGAGGGGGTTCTCCCCCTGTCGATCCAGCTCGTAAGCCAGTTCGTCATCGCTATTGCCCTGGCAACCCCAGAACGCGCGGCCAGCGAGGAATCCATTGAAATAAGCGAACCAACTGCCGTAGTGGTATTGCGCCCTGACCGCCAGCCGGCCGTGCAACCACAGGCTCTCGGCCAGATCGATCCACTGGTTGCGCACACCGCAACGCAAGAGAAACCCCATGCGCCCGTAATCCCAGGCCAGGATCCCACCCGGGCCACAAGCGCCAAAGGTACGGCTGGCGAACTGGTGCAGGATGCGTTCACGGGGTTCGAGCGTCTCGAGCAAGGCCTGCCATTCGCTCGGCAGACAACGCTGCCAGGCGCGATACGCGTCGTCGAGGTGGGTGGCATGACCGTTGTCAGTCATCCTTTCCAGCATGCCCAGCAACTGCCGTCGGTCACTGATGCCCCAACTGCCTTGCAGGTCGATGGAGTCCGAGCCGGGGTAGAACGCGGGGTTGTCGTATCCGGCGCGAGGGTTGAGCGCAACCATCGGCGCAGAGAGGCTCCACAGCCAGCGCTGCTGTATCTCGTCCATGAAAAAGGCTCCAGGCCGACCGGTGAGGAATGGGGGTCGGCAAAACTGCGGCGGATTGTAGAGAAAGCGCCACTACGCGGCAAAGGCGAACGACGATTTTCCCGGGCATAAAAAAGGCCCCGACTGGTCGGGGCCTTTTTCAGCGACTCAGCGCTTGATCACACGCCGGTGTGGCGGCGCAGGGATCAATGCTGCAGGGCTGGCTTCTGCGTCCCGTTGATCGGGATGCGCTTGGCTTTCGCTTCTTCCGGGATCACCCGCAACAGGTCGATGCTCAACAGACCGTTGCTCAGGCCGGCGGCCTTGATCTCGATGTGATCGGCCAGGCGGAAGGACAGCTTGAACGCACGCTGGGCGATGCCCTGGTGCAGGAAGGTGACGCCTTCGTTCGCGTCACGCTTGCCGCCACTGATGGTCAGCACGCCCTTCTCGACTTGCAGCTCCAGGTCTTCTTCCTGGAAACCGGCGGCGGCCACGACGATGCGGTACTGGTCGTCACCGTGCTTTTCGACGTTGTAGGGCGGATAGGTGCTGCCTGGCTCATTGCGCAGGGCGGTTTCGAACAGGTCGTTGAAACGGTCGAAACCCACCGAGGAACGGAACAGTGGCGCGAGGGAAAATGCAGTACTCATGGTTCAAATCTCCTGAAAACAATCAGCAAGTTTTTTTGTCTCCGCGACCCGAATTCGGCATCGCGTAACCCTTAGATAGGGACCGCCGATTGCATTTCAAGAGACTTTTTGCAGATTTTTTTCAGGCCGCCTCGGCCACTGGCAAGCCGAGCAAACGCGAGACTTGATCCGGCTCGGTTTCACGGCGCAGGACGGTAAACAGCTCCACCGCCTCGGGATAATTGCGGGTCAGCATCGCCAGCCATTGCTTCAGGCGACCCGGCGATTGGCGAGCGGTCATCTGTGCCTTGGCTTGCAACCAGAAGTCCTGGATCAGCGGCATCAGCTCGGCCCAGGTCATCTCAACGACTTCCTCGCCGGCACGTGCGGCGGCGATCTGTTTGGCCAGGTCCGGACGCGACACCAGGCCACGACCGAGCATGATGTCTTCGACGCCGCTGATTTCCCGGCAGCGGCGCCAGTCTTCGACACTCCAGATATCGCCGTTGGCGAACACCGGCACCTTGACCACGTCCTGCACCCGCGGAATCCATTCCCAGTGCGCCGGCGGCTTGTAGCCGTCGACCTTGGTCCGCGCATGCACCACGATATGTTCCGCGCCACCTTCGGCCAACGCCGTGGCGCACACCAGCGAGCCATCCGGGCTGTCGAAGCCGAGGCGCATCTTGGCGGTCACCGGGATATGCGCCGGCACGGCACGCCGCACATGCTCGACGATCTGGTTGAGCAGCTCCGGCTCCTTGAGCAGCACCGCGCCGCCACGGGATTTGTTGACGGTCTTGGCCGGGCAGCCGAAGTTCAGGTCGATGACTTCGGAACCGAGCTCGCAGGCCAGGGCGGCGTTTTCCGCCAGGCACACCGGATCGGAACCCAGCAGTTGCACCCGCAGCGGCACGCCGGACGCGGTCCGCGCGCCATTCAACAACTCGGGGCCGAACTTGTGGAAATAGGCCGGCGTAAGCAACTGGTCGTTGACCCGGATGAACTCGGTCACGCACCAGTCGATACCACCGACCCGGGTCAGCACATCCCGCAGGATGTCATCGACCAACCCCTCCATGGGCGCCAAAGCAATTTGCATGAATCACACTCAACGTAAAACGCGATAAAAAACGTGCGGCAGTTTACTGGGTTTCGCCGGGGAGCAGGTATTTCAACGGGTGGATGGTCACCGGCGGCGATGAAGCCATGCCGAAAGCTCAGCTCGCGCCTTGCAACGCCGGCCCATAACCTTCAAGAAATTCCGCCGGCATGCGCTTGGGCTTGCCGCTGGACAGCTCGATGCAGACAAAGGTGGTCTGGGCCCGCAGCAAGGTGGTGCCGTCGCTCGGACGCACCAGCTGGAAGCGCCGCGACATCTTCAGGCGCTGGTCCCAATCGACGATCCAGGTCGCCAGTTGCAGCTCGTCGCCTTCATAGGCCGCCGCCAGGTAGTCGATCTCGTGGCGTACCACCGCCATGGCCCGATCCAGGCGGCGGTACTCGCTCAGGTCCAGGCCCAGGCGCTGGGAATGACGCCAGGCGCAACGCTCGAGCCAGGCGACATACACCGCGTTGTTGGCATGCCCCAAGCCGTCGATGTCTTCGGCACCCACCTGCAGATCGATGATAAATGGCGTTGCCAGATCCCAGCCCATTCCCCACTCCCGGTCAGATTATTCGACCGGGGCAGTGTAACGGATTGCTCAGGCGGATTGGCGCGCTTGCAGGCTGCGGCCGGCCAACAGCGTCAGCACGCCCTCGATCACACGTGGGTCGGCCAATACGCGCTGATGCCCGCCCTCCTTCAGACGCAACAAGCGGCTGTCGAACCAGGCCTCGTGGATCAGATCGGATTCCTTGACCGGGACAAAGTTGTCGTCTTCGGCATGCACGATCAACCCGGGCATATCCAACTGGTAGTGCGCGACATCCATGGCCGCGGCGCGCATGCCGACATCCTGCTCCACCTGGCGGATAAAGGCCGAGCGCGCCTTGGGCGGCAGGCGCACATAACGGGCGAAGCCGCGCAACACACCGAGTATCCGCGCCGGGGCGGCGATACTGACCAGGGTCTCGGTACGCAAGCCCAGTTGCACCGCCAGCATAGCGCTGGCGCCCCCCATGGAATGGCCGATGACCGCGCGCAGCGGCGGCAACTCCGCGGCGGCTTCGAGCATGGCCCGGGCAAACAGCATCACATTGGCCTCGTGACCGGGAGAACGTCCGTGAGCGGGACCATCCAGCGCCACGACGCTGTAACCGGCGCCCACCAGTGCATCGATCAGGCTGGCGAACTGCGTCGGGCGCCCTTCCCAGCCATGCATCAGCAGCACCGCCGGCCCCTGACCCCAACGCAATGCCGAGAGCCCGAACCGCAGGGTGATGCGCTCCGAACGCGTCAGCAGCGGCAGCTCCCAGTCGCGCGGCAGCCGCTCGCGCGGCGTCATGAATGCCAGCCGCATCTTGCTGGCGACCAGCTTTGGTGCAACCCAGCCCAAGGTGCCATTAACGCCACGAACCCAACTTAACGTGCTCATCGCTCCTCTCCTCAGGCCAGCGCCTCAGGTCATAGCACCGCCGACTTGGCAGCGCGCAGTAAACGGTCCGACAGCTCACCGGCTCCCAGCGCCCGGGCCAGGGACAAGCCACCCACCATCAGGGCCAGGTCGGCCAGGGCCTTGTCGATGTCTTCAGGCGTGGTCGCCAACTGAGCCAGCATCAGCTCGATGTGTTCATTCAGGACTCTGCGGAAATCATCCGGCAGGCGCCCCATCTCACCGACCGATGCGGGGATCGGGCAAGCCTGCTCGGTGGAATCGCGGTGTTTGCGCGACAGGTAGAACGCCGCCACCAGCGCTCGCCGCTCTTCGCCGGTCAACGACGCATCCATATCGGCGATCAGGCCCCGGCGCTGGGCCAGCAATTGACTGAACGCTTCCAGCATCAGCGCGTCCTTGCTTTCGAAATGCGCGTAGAAGCCACCGACCGTCAGGCCCGCGGCGCCCATCACTTCGCCCACGCTCGGCTCGGCCGGGCCACGTTGCACCAGCGCGGAGCTGGCGGCCTGGAGAATGCGTTCGCGGGTTTGAGCTTTTTTATCGTTCATCGTTGCCTCCGAATATTACGATCAAAATATTATTCTCATAATAAATTTTCGCAAGTCGTTAGTGTGACCGCCGGTCAGAAGAACAGTGTGGGGAGAAAGGGAGAATTGGCCAAACGCCAGACAAACAAAAGGGCCATTCAATAATTGAATGACCCTTATAAATCCCGCAGAGCGGGTAATCGTGGCGTCCCCTAGGGGACTCGAACCCCTGTTACCGCCGTGAAAGGGCGGTGTCCTAGGCCACTAGACGAAGGGGACACAAACCCTTCTATACAACTGATCAGTGCTGAGATCTGATCGATTCAAGGCCGGTGTGGCCAAACCTTGAACTGTAAATTGGTGGAGCTAGACGG
>NZ_JAQZAB010000127.1:86591-275432 GCF_028640915.1 Pseudomonas sp. B3G-3
ACTCGAACCCCTGTTACCGCCGTGAAAGGGCGGTGTCCTAGGCCACTAGACGAAGGGGACGCAAACCCTTCTAACAACTGATCAGTGCTGAGAACTGATCGATTCAAGGCCGGTGTGGCCAAACCTTGAACTGTAAATTGGTGGAGCTAGACGGGATCGAACCGTCGACCTCTTGCATGCCATGCAAGCGCTCTCCCAGCTGAGCTATAGCCCCTCATCGTTGATGTCATCGCTGAGGACGGGGCGAATCTTAAGGGCGTATCGGAAGGCTGTCAAATTTTTTTTCAGCTTTTTTTAAAAAAATTTGCCGGCATAACAATCACTTACCGCCCTCCCCCGTAAATCCGGGGCTTTTGCGGACCGTTGTGCCCTCCACCAACGACCGCAATTTCACTTCTTGCACAGTTTCGCGGGAGCCAGCGTGCCGGCTCCCGCGAATCAGAGTGCTGAATCAGGCGATCGCGCCCAGCAGTTTTTCCCACTCTTTGTTTTCTTTCTTCGACACGCCACCCAGCAGGTCGATGGCCTGGCGCAGGCGGAAACGGGTCAGGTCCGGCCCCAGGATTTCCATGGCATCGAGCACCGAGACCGAGCTGGCCTGACCGGTGATCGCGGCGAACATCAGCGGCATGGCATCACGCAGCTTCAGCTCCAGGGATTCGACCACGGCCTGGATGGTCGCGGTGATGCTGTCCTTTTCCCACTGACGCAGGCTTTCCAGCTTCCACAGGATCAGTTGCATCAGCTGCCGTACCTGGTCGCCCGACAGTTTCTTCGACTCGAACAGCTTGGCATCCGGGGTCACGCCACCGGCGAAGAAGAACCCGGCCAGCGGTGCGATCTGGCTGAAGGTTTCCACCCGGCCTTGCACGTGCGGCGCGATCTTCATCAGGTATTCAGGGTTCAGCGCCCAGGTCTGCACGCGGCTGGCGAACTCTTCCACCGGCAGGTCGCGCAGCCACTGGCCATTGAGCCACGACAGCTTCTCGATATCGAAGATCGGCCCGCCCAGGGAGACGCGCGACAGGTCGAAGTTGTCGACCATTTCCTGCAGCGAGAACTTCTCGCGCTCGTCCGGCATCGACCAGCCCATGCGGCCCAGGTAGTTGAGCATGGCTTCCGGCATGAAGCCCATGCGCTCGTAGAAGGTCACCGAGGTCGGGTTCTTGCGCTTGGACAGCTTGCTCTTGTCCGGGTTGCGCAGCAGCGGCATGTAGCACAGCTGCGGCTGTTCCCAGCCGAAATACTCGTAGAGCAGAATCAGCTTCGGCGCCGAAGGCAGCCATTCTTCGCCACGCAACACGTGGGTGATGCCCATCAGGTGGTCGTCGACCACGTTGGCCAGGAAGTAGGTTGGCAGGCCATCGGTCTTCATCAGCACCTGCATGTCCATGCGATCCCACGGGATCTCGACATCGCCACGCAGCATGTCCGGCACCACGCAGACGCCTTCGCTCGGCACCTTCATGCGGATCACGTGCGGTTCGCCGGCGGCCAGGCGGCGGGCGACCTCTTCCTTGGACAGCAGCAGCGCGCGGCCGTCGTAGCGTGGCGTCTCGCCACGGGCCATCTGCTCGGCGCGCATCTGGTCCAGCTCTTCGGCGGTGCAGAAGCACGGGAAGGCATGGCCCATGTCGACCAGCTGCTGGGTGTACTTCTGGTAGATCTCGCTACGCTCGCTCTGCCGGTAAGGGCCGTGCGGGCCGCCCACGTCCGGGCCTTCGCTCCAGTTGATGCCCAACCAGCGCAAGGCGTCGAAAATCTGCTGCTCGGACTCGCGGGTCGAACGCAGTTGATCGGTGTCTTCGATGCGCAGGATGAACTCACCGCCGTGCTGCTTGGCGAAGCAGTAGTTGAACAAGGCGATGTAAGCGGTACCTACGTGGGGATCCCCGGTAGGCGATGGCGCGATGCGCGTGCGGACGGTGGTCATGGCATGTCTCGGAAAGAATATGAAAAGCGAAGATCAAACAAGAGGCGAATGGTAACAGGCGATGCCGGCCCCGCTCCAGTGAGCAGGGCATTTAAGCCAGGGTCGGGGCTAATCGAAACGAATCTGTAGCCGCTGCCGCAGGCTGCGATAGGTCCGCAGGACCTCCAGCGATTTCAAGAACGCCACGGCCGTAAGGGCCGATCGCAGCCTGCGGCAGCGGCTACAGGCAGCAATTGCAGATCAGACCGTCAGCAAACGCTCGCGCAGCTTGCCGATTTCGTCGCGCATCTGCGCCGCGGCTTCGAATTCCAGGTCGCGGGCCAGTTGGTACATCTTCTCTTCGAGCTGGCGAATGCGCTTGGTGATCTCGCTGGGCGAACGCAGTTCGTTTTCGTAGCGGGCATTTTCCTCGGCGGCCTTGGCCATGCCCTTGCGCTTCTTGCTGCGCGAACCGGGCACGGTGGCGCCTTCCATGATGTCGGCGACGTCCTTGAACACGCCTTTGGGGGTGATGCCATTGGCCAGGTTGAAGGCGATCTGCTTGTCGCGACGGCGCTCGGTCTCGCCGATCGCCCGCTCCATGGAGCCGGTGATGCGGTCGGCGTAGAGAATCGCCCGGCCGTTGAGGTTACGCGCGGCACGACCGATGGTCTGGATCAACGAGCGCTCGGAACGCAGGAAACCTTCCTTGTCCGCATCGAGAATCGCCACCAGCGACACTTCCGGCATGTCCAGGCCTTCGCGCAGCAGGTTGATCCCCACCAGCACATCGAAGGTGCCCAGGCGCAGGTCGCGAATGATCTCGACCCGCTCCACGGTGTCGATGTCCGAGTGCAGATAACGCACACGCACGCCGTGATCGGCGAGGTAATCGGTCAGGTCCTCGGCCATGCGCTTGGTCAGGGTGGTCACCAGGACCCGCTCTTCCACGGCCACGCGCTTGGTGATTTCCGACAGCAGGTCATCGACCTGGGTCAGCGCCGGACGCACTTCCACCTGCGGGTCGACCAGGCCGGTGGGGCGAACCACCTGCTCGACCACCCGGCCGGCATGTTCGGCTTCATAGTTGCCCGGCGTGGCCGAGACGAAAATGGTCTGCGGGCTGACCCCTTCCCATTCGTCGAAGCGCATCGGCCGGTTGTCCAGCGCCGAGGGCAGGCGGAAGCCGTACTCCACCAGGGTTTCCTTGCGCGAACGGTCGCCTTTGTACATGGCGCCGACCTGCGGCACGCTGACGTGGGACTCGTCGATCACCAGCAAGGCGTCCGCCGGCAGGTAGTCGTACAGGGTCGGTGGCGCCGCCCCGGCCGGCCGTCCGGACAGGTAGCGCGAGTAGTTTTCGATACCGTTGCAGTAACCCAGCTCGAGGATCATCTCCAGGTCGAAACGGGTGCGCTGCTCCAGGCGCTGGGCTTCCACCAGCTTGTTGTTGCTGCGCAGGTATTCCAGGCGCTCCTGCAACTCGACCTTGATCCCCTCGATGGCATCCAGCAGGGTTTCCCGCGGCGTCACGTAGTGGCTCTTGGGATAGAAGGTGAAACGCGGCAGCTTGCGGATCACCTCGCCGGTCAGCGGGTCGAAGGCGGAGATGCTTTCCACCTCGTCATCGAACAGCTCGATGCGGATCGCTTCCAGGTCGGATTCCGCCGGGTAGATATCGATCACATCACCACGCACGCGGAAGGTGGCGCGGGCAAAATCCATGTCGTTGCGGGTGTATTGCAGGTCGGCCAGGCGGCGCAGCAAGGCGCGCTGGTCGAGCTTGTCGCCGCGATCGACGTGCAACACCATCTTCAGATAGGTTTCCGGGCTGCCCAGGCCATAGATGCAGGACACCGTGGTGACGATGATCGCGTCCTTGCGCTCCAGCAGCGCCTTGGTCGCCGACAGACGCATCTGCTCGATATGGTCGTTGATCGAGGCGTCCTTCTCGATAAAGGTGTCGGAGGACGGCACATAGGCTTCCGGCTGGTAGTAGTCGTAGTAGGAAACGAAGTACTCCACCGCGTTGTTCGGGAAGAATGCCTTGAACTCGCCGTACAGCTGCGCGGCCAGGGTCTTGTTCGGCGCCAGCACCAGGGTCGGGCGCTGCACCTGGGCGATCACGTTGGCGATGCTGAAGGTCTTGCCCGAGCCGGTCACACCGAGCAGCGTCTGGTGCGCCAACCCGGCCTCGATGCCCTCGACCATCAGGCGGATGGCTTCCGGCTGATCGCCGGCGGGCTGGAAGCGGGTGACTAGCTGGAATTCAGACATAACGTACCTCTGGGTTCACTCCAGCACGACGCCGCCGCACAGGAACGAGAAAAAGACCGCAAACGACGAGTGTCGCAGGGAAAATACTGGATTGTGCTGGATGTGGAGGCAAATTCCACAGCTTTCAAGGTAAAGCTCCCAAGCCCCTCTACGACTTTGACGTTGCAATAAGACTAACGGTCGAAAAATAAACCGAAAAACTTGCCGGAAAAGCCCTTTCAGCTGTCGCCGCGCACAGTGATGGCCTCTATACTAGCTCCCCGTTTGTGCACCGCTCTAGTGCATTCGGCTGGAGCGCGACACGTCCCTCCACACTCCATTCAGAGCCGCCGTAATAATGAGCCTGTTCTCCGCTGTCGAAATGGCACCACGCGATCCTATCCTGGGCCTCAACGAAGCATTCAACGCCGATACCCGTACCAACAAGGTCAACCTGGGGGTCGGTGTTTACTGCAACGAGGAGGGGCGAATTCCACTCCTGCGCGCCGTTGTCGAAGCCGAGACGATCCGCGCCGCTCAACATGCTTCCCGTGGCTACCTGCCGATCGACGGTATCGCCGCCTACGACCAGGCCGTGCAGAAACTGCTGTTCGGCAACGATTCGCCACTGCTGGCCGCCGGTCGCGTGGTTACCACCCAGGCCGTCGGCGGTACCGGCGCACTGAAGATCGGTGCCGACTTCCTCAAGCAGCTGCTGCCTGACGCAGTCGTGGCCATCAGCGATCCAAGCTGGGAAAACCACCGCGCGCTGTTCGAAACCGCCGGCTTCCCGGTGCAGAACTACCGCTACTACGACGCCGCCACCCACGACGTGAACCGCGTCGGCCTGCTGGAAGACCTGAATGCCCTGCCAGCCCAGTCGATCGTGGTCCTGCACGCCTGCTGCCACAACCCGACCGGCGTCGACCTGAGCCCGGAAGACTGGAAAAACGTGCTGCAGGTGATCAAGACGAAAAACCTCGTGCCGTTCCTCGACATGGCCTACCAGGGCTTCGGTGACGGCATCGCCGAAGACGCCGCCGCCGTGCGCCTGTTCGCCGAATCGGGCCTGACCTTCTTCGTCTCCAGCTCGTTCTCCAAGTCGTTCTCGCTGTACGGCGAGCGCGTTGGCGCCCTGTCGATCGTCAGCGAGTCGAAAGAAGAAAGCGCGCGCGTGCTGTCGCAAGTCAAGCGCGTAATCCGCACCAACTACTCCAACCCGCCGACCCACGGTGCAAGCATCGTCGCCGCGGTGCTCAACAGCCCGGAACTGCGCGCCCAGTGGGAAGCCGAACTGGCCGAAATGCGCCTGCGCATCCGCGGCATGCGCCTGCAGATGGTCGACCTGCTGGCCAAGGGCGCGCCACAGCGCGACTTCAGCTTCGTCGCCCGTCAGCGCGGCATGTTCTCCTACTCCGGCCTGACCGTCGATCAAGTGACGCGCCTGCGCAACGAGTTCGGCATCTATGCCCTGGACACCGGCCGCATCTGTGTGGCCGCGCTGAACCAGAGCAACATCGACGTCGTGACCAAGGCCATCATCCAGGTGATCTGAGCCACGTGCGGTGAATGAAAAGGGGGAAGCTTTCAGGCTTCCCCCTTTTTTGTGAGCCGCCCTCGCCGGCCCGATGCCCACTAGACTGAATCCAGCTTTCCCTCTTCCCCATCGCTTCCCTATCGAGAATCCCCATGAGACACGACGACCTGCGAGCCGACCGCGACGAACTGGACCACTTCCCCCGCCCGCAGAAACGCGAAAAGAACCTGGTCCTGCAAATTGCCCTGGGGGTATTTTTCGGTGGCCTGGCGCTGTGGCTGGTGCAACTGGCCGCCACCTCGCTGGCCGCGAAGTTCATGCTGGGCACCTTTACCTTCGGCGGTTAAGAGCGCTCAACCGGCCAGTTCAGCGCTGCGCTGGCTGGCGGCATCATCGAAGGCCACATACAGCGACTCGGCGACCTGGCCCTTGATGGCCTTGGCGCTTTCCAGCCCCAGGACAAAACCCTCGGCCTTGCCACCTGCACGGTTCAATTCAGCGGCCGATCCGGCCTGGGTAATGGCGTCCCACAGTTTCATGGCCTGGGGACCGACGCCTTTGGGCAGGCTGATTTGCTCGATGCTCATAGGGCCTCCTCAGACAGAGGCGACAGGGCAAGCACTACGGCGGGTAAAAACTTGAACAGGGTCATGAGCGTTACCTTTTCGGCGAGAAGCCGGGAGCGCGTGAAACCACTGCCGGGGCGCCATGGTAGACCTGTGCCGCGGTTCCGGTAACCGCCAACGGGCAAATAGCCGCGGATTGGCGTCGTGACCAGGACCAAACAAGCCCACCCAAGCCAAACTTTGTTTTTGGATGCTTGACTTCTCCTTTTTAATCAGTAAGATACACCGCATTCCGCGATAGCTCAGTTGGTAGAGCAAGTGACTGTTAATCACTGGGTCCCTGGTTCGAGTCCAGGTCGTGGAGCCATATTCCTACACTGATTAGCCAGCAATACTTCCAGGAGCGCCCTGCTCCTACGGCGAATCAGCTCAGCGTCACCCTCCCCCAAGATCGATTCACCGCATGCCAGATCGGCATGCGGATAGGCGTTTGCGCTGCGCCCGATTCCGGCCTGTCTCCGATTGCCTGACGCCAGCGCCTGAAGTAGGCTGTGCCCCTTCTCACGCCAGCCGTCACGACTCATGTTTTTTCCCGCACAGTCCCATCACAGTTTTCTCTCGATGAGCCCATCGCAGACCTTCGCGATGTCGCAATCCGACTGCGCGATCAATCGACGCCGCCGCAGCGTGCTGTTCGCCTTCACCTTCTCCCCTCACGCCTGACGCCACCGTTGCGTCCGAACCCGGCGCGGAGCTGATGCCGCAGCGGCCCTTGCCCGCCGCGTACAGATCCATCCGCCGCTTTGCACCGCAGACTCCCGGCCCGGCCTACGCCTGCGTAAGTCGAACCGGAACCCTGCCCGAACCAAAGCGCCGCGCCACCGCAAACCGTCTTTGAGCGCCCGACTCGTCGGGCGCAGGTGTCTTCCATGAACAAAACCCTGTTGGCCGCGCTGATCCTCGGCATCTCGATTGTCGGCCTGAGCATCGGCTCCACCGTGCCGGTCATTGCCTTGCGCCTGTACCAGGCCGGCGCCTCGAACACCCAGATCGGCATCATGTCGGCCCTTCCCGCCGCCGGCATGATGCTGTCGGCGTTCCTGGTGAACGGCCTGTGCCAGAGACTCAGCCGCCGGCAGATCTACCTGCTGTGTTTCAGTCTGTGCGCCCTCAGCATCGGCGCCCTGGAAATCCCCGGGATCAGCCTCACCAGCCTGGGGCTGGCGCGGATCGTCATGGGCTTCGGCGCCGGGCTGATCATCATCCTGGGGGAAACCTGGGTCAACGAGATGGCCACGGACACCGTGCGCGGGCGGGTGATCGCGGTCTACACCACCTGCTTCACGGTGTTCCAAATGATTGGCCCGGGCCTGGTGGCCCTGCTCGGCACCGAAGGTCCAGCAGTGATCGCCAGCGTCAGCGCGGGTTACCTGCTGGCCATTGCGGTGATCTGGCTGACCCTGCCACGCCAGCGCCCTGTCGCCGCCCACGCCGAGAACAAGAGTTTCTCGGTACTGGGCTTTATCCGGGTGGCGCCGGCGCTGTGCGTGGGCATCCTGTTCTTCGCCTTCTTCGATACGGTGGTTCTCTCGCTGTTTCCGGTCTACGCCGCGACTCACGGCTACGCCATCAAACTCGCGGCGCTGATGGTCAGCATCATTCTGCTGGGGGATGCGGCGTTCCAGTTTCCCCTGGGCTGGCTGTCGGACAAGGCCGGACGCGCCGCCATCTACCTGGGTTGCGGCGTGGTCTCGTTGGTGATCGGCCTGGGGCTGCCATTGCTGATGAACTACCCGGCGCTGCTCTGGCCGAGCCTGGTGATACTCGGCGCGGCGGCTGGCGGGGTGTATACCCTGGCGATCATCCTGATCGGCCAGGAATTCAGCGGCCCCGACCTGGTCACGGCCAATGCCAGCGCGGGGTTGTTGTGGGGTATCGGCAGCCTGCTGGGGCCGCTGCTCAGCGGCGCCGCCATGAGCGGTAGCGCCCACGGCCTGCCCTTGGCGCTATCAGCGGCCGCCGCCGTGGTGGTGCTGTTCGCCTTGTCGCTGGTCCGGCAAGGACTGCCGGACCGGGTCGCGGAGTAACCAGCCGCCAGCCTGGACTGATTGCGGCCAGCCTGGCGACTCGATCAACCGGCCCTAGACCTTGCTGGCTTGGACCGCGCCCGAGACATGGGCCGAGGGCTGATGAGCAGCCGCAGAATGCTCGCCATGGGACGTATCCACCACCGGGATCTCGTTACCCTCGGCATCGTGCAGCTTGCCGCCGCTGAAATAATCGCCTTCACGCAGCGCCGCCAGGTCCTGGTAACGCAGGGTGCGCTCGGACGCCACGGCGAACACCGACTGCTGATCCGAGTTGCCCAGGGTGAAGTGGTTGAACGTCAGGTTCAGCGCGATGGCCATGATCGCCGACGAGCTGATGCCGGAATGGAAGATGGTGGCGAACCAGCTTGGGAAATGGTCGTAGAAATTCGGCGCAGCGATGGGAATCATGCCGAAGCCAATCGAGGTGGCGACGATGATCAGGTTGACGTTGTTGCGGTAGTCGACCTTGGACAGGGTCCGGATACCGCTGGCCGCCACGGTGCCGAACAGCACGATACCGGCACCGCCAAGCACCGAGGTCGGCACCGCGGCAATCACCCGCCCCATGAACGGCAGCAGGCCGAGGATCACCAGGAACACCCCGCCGGTGGCCACCACATAACGGCTCTTGATCCCGGTCACCGCCACCAGCCCGACATTCTGCGCGAAGGCGCTCTGGGTAAAGGAACCGAAGATCGGCGCGATCATGCTCGACAGCATGTCGGCGCGCAGGCCATTGCCCAGACGCTTGGAGTCAACCTTGGTGTCGATGATCTCACCCACCGCGAGGATGTCGGCCGAGGTCTCCACCAGGGTCACCATGACCACGATGCACATCGACAGGATGGCGGCGAAATGAAAGGTCGGCATGCCGAAATGAAACGGCGTCGGGAAGCCGAACATCGGCCCCTGGGTGACCATGGAGAAATCGGCCATGCCCAGGAACACCGCGATAATCGTCCCCACCACCATGGCCAGCAGGATCGACAGCCGCGAGATGGTCGCGCTGCCGATCTTGCTCAGCAGCAATACCAACACCAGGGTGATTGCTGCCAGGCCGATATTGGCCATGCTGCCGAAGTTTTCCGCATGGCTGTTGCCACCCATGGCCCAGCGCGCGGCCACCGGCATCAGGGTCAGGCCGATGGTGGTGATCACGATGCCCGTGACCAGCGGCGGAAAGAACTTGGTGATGCGTGAAAACACCGGAGTGATCAGCAGACCGATCAGCGAGGCGGCGATCACCGCCCCGAGAATCGACTGGAAGCCCCCTTCGCCACCGCTGCTGACAATCGCCACCATGGTCGCCACGCCCGAGAAGGACACGCCCTGGACCAGCGGCAACTGACAACCGAAAAACGGCAGGCCGAGGGTCTGCAGGAGTGTCGCCAGGCCGCCGGCAAACAACGACGCCGCGATCAGCAGACCGATGTCCGCCGGGGCCAGGCCAGCAGCCTGGCCGACGATCAAAGGCACCGCAACGATACCGCCGTACATGGTTAGAACATGTTGCAGGCCGTAAGCCATATTCGCGCCAAGACCGAGGTTTTCATCTTCAGGCCGTTGCGGTGAAACAGAGGGCGTTTTCATGGTTGGGGGGTTCCCTGGTTTTTGTTATGGGGCACACTGTATTCAACAGTAGAGACAAATGTCTATAGAGTTGTATACACTTTATTCGACACAGCCCAACCTCATAAAACCGCGATACCCGATAACCCGCCCCCGCCTTTCACCTGCCGAACACTGCGCCAGACACCCTGATAGAATCCCCCGCCTCCAAAGGGCGCCTACCCAGGCAACGCCCTTCGTCTACGCATGGAAGCGCTTGAATGAATCATCTATGGCAAACCTTTATCCTCGCCTATGGCAGCTTCCGCACGGTCGTGGCCTTACAGGGTTTTGTCCTGGCCATGTACAGCGCCAGCTTCACCGACAGCCTATGGCAAGGGTTCTGGGCTGGCCTGGGGACCTTTGCCCTGTTCGTCGCCGGCGGCGCGATATTCGGCTTTCTGCCCATGGCGCTGGTGTTTACCCCGCTGTACGCCCTGCTCTGCGCCAAGGGCCTGGCCAATTGGCTCAGCAGCCTGCTGCTGGGATTGACGATTGCCGGAGTGCTCTGCCTTCACCCAGCCTTGCGTTTGCTGATGCCGCTCTGGCTGCTGGACAGTGCATTGATTGCGCTGCTGACTCACTGGACGTATCGCCGGCAGTTGAAGGATGGTGATGAGCAGATGCCTTTATGGCGTTGACCCTGAGCTGCCCGGGGGCCTTGCTCAGCAAAAGACTGCTCAGCCTGGAAGGAATCGCCACATGAACAGATGCCTCTCGATCCTGATCAGCCCTGCATTGTTGATACTGGCGTCCAGCGCCGCGCCGGTCTGCGGCGATTTCCTGGTACAAATCGGCAACAAACCCGCCTATATCGAGTTCCTCGAATGTCACGCCGAACCCGAGTTGCAGACCAAGCCGCTGCGCGCCACCTATCGCCTGGCAGGGCGTGATGCCCAGGCTGCCGAACGCTACCTGGGCGAGCAGTTCCGGATGCCGCCCCTGCGGCGCTCCTGTTGTGTCTGGGATGCGCCGCCTGGCTTCTACCGCGACCCGCGCAACCAGTTGGGCTACAGCGTGTTCATGGGGTCGGCGGAAACCTTCGTCGATCGCCGCGAAGCCTGGGGGGATATCGACTATTTCTATCTGACTATCGACCTCGACACCGAGGAACCCTGAAGCCCGGACCGATCAGGCCGATTGCGGCACTGCCAGCAATTCGCCAAGGACCTCTCGCAGCCGCGGATGCTGCGGAACCCGAATGGCGAACTCGTTCTGCAACAGGGCAATCAACTCGTCGGGGTCGGTGATCTGCCGCCGCTCGCTGTCCTGGCCCAGGCGATGCACGGCGTAGCTGCCGTTATTCAGGGTCCGGCGCAGGCCTTCGCCCATCAGCGCGACTTTCAGCTGACCGAGAAACGGCGAGTTCTTGTGGGTCGAGACGAACCAGTTACCCATTTCGTAATCCACGGCTTCCTGCCGCTGCAGATCGAATACATACATCGCCCGCCACTCGCCGGCGACCTTGGCGCGCAGGGTGTAGCTGCCATCACGCTGGGTGATGCGATAGGGCTCGTGGGGCGTGGCCTGCTCGTCCTCGGTATCGAGCAGCAGCGGCGCGGTGGGCACCATGCCGCCAAAGCCGACATCCGAAACATAACGCACGCCATCCAGGGTCAGCAGCACCAGGCGGTGAGCGCGCGCGGACCAGGCATCTTCCGGCCCGCCCATCACCACCCGCCCGGTAATGCCGCGCGCCTCGTAACCCAGGTACTGCAACAGCACCTGGTACATCTGGTTGAGTTCGTAGCAGTAACCGCCACGGCCCTCATGCAGGACCTTGTGCTCCACCGAAGCCAGGTCGATCGGCACCGGCACGCGCAACAGGGTCGACAGGCTTTCAAAAGCGAAGGTGCTGGTGTGGCGCAACTGCAGCTCGCGCAAGGTCGCCAGGGTCGGTGGCGGTGCACTGTCATAGCCGAGCCGTTGCAGGTAAAGCGCGAAGTTCATCAGGTGGGGCTGACTCATGGGGTTGTCCTTATGCATGAGGTGTCGCATATCGGCGCTATGTATAAGCCATTAATGCCCCGAACCGACAATTGATTTGGCCAATATCCCTGCTCGAAACAGCCCATTAATGGACCTTGCCAAGGCTTGGGCGTGTGCCTGTAATAGGCGGCCGAAGCCCCCTCCATCACTGCCGGAAAAACCTGTCATGGAAACACTGGAAGGCCCGCGAATCCTCCTGCGACCGCTGCAACTCTCCGACGCCGACGCCCTGGTCAAGGCCGCCGAGGATGGCCAGTTGTGGAACCTGCCGTTCACCGTGGTGCCGTCCAGCGAGACTGTGAACGATTACTTGCAGATTGCCCTCGGCGGCCGCGATGCTGGCACAGTCCAGCCCTTCGCCACCGTCCTCAAGGCCAGCAACGAGGTGATCGGCTGCACCCGCTTCTGGAAGATCGACCGCAAGAACCGCAAGCTGGAAATCGGCAGCACCTGGATCGCCACGCGCTGGCAGAAAACCTTCGTCAACACCGAAGCCAAGTACCTGATGCTGCGCCATGCCTTCGAGGTGCTCGGCTGTGTGCGAGTGCAATTCACCACCGACGAAATCAATGAGAAATCGCGCAACGCCATCCTGCGCCTGGGAGCCAAGCAGGAAGGCATCGTGCGTCATGAACGGATCATGCCCGATGGGCGCAAGCGCAACTCGGTGCGCTTCAGCATCATCGACGATGAGTGGCCACAAGTGAGGCAACAGCTCGAACGCAAGCTGGGCTACCCGGATCAGGACCAAGCCTGACTGTCAGCGGTCCGAGCGCGCCAACGGCTGGTTGACGCTCTCGATCGCCACCTGATTGCGCCCGGATTTCTTGGCCTGATACAGCGCGGCATCGGCGTGTTCGAGGAACGCCTCGATGCTGTCGCGCCCGCTCGGCACGAAGCAGTAGCACCCCAGGCTGAGAGTGACCCGGCCAAAGGGCGAGCCGGTGTGCGGGATGTGTTTTTCCATGACGCTACGACGAATCTGCTCGGCCATGGCGAGGGCGCCCGGCATCTCGGTGTCAGGCAACAGCACCACGAATTCCTCCCCGCCATAACGCACCACCAGGTCGGCCTTGCGCTGACAGCAATCCCTCAGCACCTGCGCCACCTCGGCCAGGCACTGGTCTCCGGCGACATGGCCGTAGGTGTCGTTGTAGCGCTTGAAAAAATCGATATCGAGCATGATCAGGCTCAGCGGGCTCGCCTGCCGCCCTCCACGCCCGAACTCGGTCTCCAGCGCCCGCTCGAGCAGCCGGCGATTGGCCAGGCCGGTCAGGCTGTCATGGGTCGCGATCACCTCCAGCGCCGCCTGCGCGGCCCGCAGGTCCGCCTCGATGCGTTCGCCGTTGCGCAGCTGATGCACGAACACCCAGCCGAACAGGCCGATGCCCAGCACCACCAGGGCGACAATGGCGCTGGACTGGTAGGCGCTGGCATACCAGTCCTTGAGGACCGCATCCTTCGAGCTGGCCGCGCCTACCACCAGCGGGTAGGCCTCCAGCTGGCGATAGCCGTAGAGCCGCATCTTTTTGTCGACCAGCGAACGAATCATCGCAGTGCCCGAGGGCGCCTCGGGCAAGTACTTGCTGAAAATTTCCCCGCGCGCCAGGGACGCACCGATCTGCCGCTCCTCCAGCGGGCGCCGCGCCAGCAAGGTGCCATCGGACAGGGCGAGGAACATGGTGCCGCTGTCATCGATATCGAAGCTTTTGAAAAACTGGTCGAAATAGGCCAGCCTGATGCCGGCCAGCAATACGCCCTCGAAATTGCCCTGCCTGTCGTTCAGCCGCCGTGTCAGCGGAATGATCCACTCACCGTTTTCCCGGCTGCGGATCGCCGGCCCGACATGAGCCAGCAAGGAAGTGTTCTGCTGATGAAAGCGGAAGTAGTCCCGATTGGCCACGCCTTCGCCGCGTGGCAAGCGATCGAACGAGGTGACCACCCATTGCCCCGTCCGGTCGAACAGGAACAGCCCATGCATCTGTTTGAGCGCCTGCGCCCTCTGCGCAAAGATCTTCTGCAGGAAAGGCTTCTGCGCCGGGCCATAACCGTCCTTCTGAATCCAGTCGGCCAGGCTGGCCAGCACCAGGTCGGCCTCGATGAAGGTGTCCTCGGCCTGTTGCGCCATGGCCCGGGTCAGGTTCGACGAGGCGACCTGCGCCCGCGCCATATCGTAGTGATAGGACTGCGCCAGCTGCAGATAAAGCAGGCCGCACAGGCACAGGCAAACCATCGAAATGAATACCACCGCGGCCTTGAGCAGCGGCAGTCGCTTCAAGGTTCGATCGGAAGAATGGTGAGGATCGTGAATCGGGATAGGCAAAGCATCATCCTGGCAAGGTAAGGCATGCGATGCAGCCGGGCTGGCCAATCCTAAGAGGTAATAGCGGACAATTCAGGGTGGCACCGTCTGAAAATGTAGAGCATTTTTCTGATGCCCATCAGGGATATATAAAAAACACCTCGTCACAATACAAGCATCGTCATCCAGCAGAGGGTCATGAATCGCTGGTCACCGTCCGCCAAGGTAAAGTACCTTCAGAGACTACACTTACCCTCACATCACGATAGGAAATCGGAATGAGTAAGGTCGATGAACTCGCCGCAAGGCTGAAACAAAAACAGGACAGCTGGGCCAAGGAAGACATCTCGGCAGACAAGGCTATCGAGCTGTGGCCTGCACAGGTCTATGAGATGTACCACCAGGTCGAGACCTGGCTGACACCCTTGTCAGAGGTCGGCCTGAATATCCGGCGCGTCCCCACTCGCGTGTTCGAGAGCCACTCCTCTGGCGCCACCTTCAACTATGCCATCGATCAACTGCTGATCGAGGGCAACCATAAAAGCATCCTCCTCGACCCCATCGCCCGCTTCACCACCGGTGGCGCCGGGCGTGTCGAAATCCATGGCAAAGGCCCGGAGCGCTACATGCTGCGCAGCGGTAGCGAGCATGGCGAGGGGCACTGGCTGATCCAGACGGTTCCAGGTCCCGGTAAAACCAGGCCGGACCCGCTCGAACTCAATGAAGACACCCTGCTGTCGGTGATCCAGGAAGGTCTGGATCTCTGACCTTCGCTCAAGCGACTGCCCCTTCGGGCAGTCGCGCCGCTGAGGCCGACGGCTAGACCCGCCGCGCCGCACAATAGGCCACGATCACCCGGGACAACGCAGCCACTATGCCCTGATCGGCATCCTTGGCCGTGAACAACCGAAACTCCGCATCGGGCAATGCCGGCAAGCCATGCTCGGCCCCTAACACCGCAAGCCCCTGCCCCACCTGACTCGTCGCTATCGGCGCCACCGCAAACCCGGACAGGGCGGCCGTGCGCAACGCCGCGTTGCTGGGGCAAAGCATTGCCGTACGCTGGGCGATTCCCGCTTGCGCCAGACGCTGCAGGGCCACCGCCCGATAAGGGCATGGCTCGGGAAACAGCGCCAGCGGCAAAGGTGTCGGCAAGCGCCCGACCAGGTACGCGGAACTGGCCCATACCAGCGGTTCCTGCCACAGCAGCAGGCCCGACTCACGGGTTTCACACAGCGAACCGATGACCACCTCAAGACCGCCCTGCTGCATGCGCTCCAGCAGCGTGCCGGGAATATTCACTTGTATATCGATTTCCATGCCCGGGTACTGCGCCGCGAACTCCTGCAAAAGGCGCAGCAGGCGGGGCTCGACAAAGTCCTCGGACATGCCTATCCGCACCCGGCCGTGAAACGGCGAACGCGTCAGCTCGGCCCAGGCATCGCGGTTCAAGGCGAGGATGGCGCGGGCATAGGCCATCAGGCGCTCGCCATCGGCGGTCAAATGCTGGGAACGCGTGGTACGGGTCAGCAACGGCTTGCCGACCTGCTCTTCCAGGCGCCGCAGATGCCCGCTGACCGCCGACTGCGTCAGGTGCAGCCGCTCGGCGGCACGGCTGAAGCCTTCCTCGTCCACCACCGTCACAAAAGTCTTGAGCAACAGAATATCGAACATATAAAGATACGTGATCAATCAGCCATTTATTTACAATTTATATTCCGCGAAGCGCTATGTTGCAATGCCGGCATTCCTCCTCCGAGATGCCGTCATGACCCGCCTGTTGCATATCCAATGCTCCCCCCGCAAAGAGCGCTCCGCCTCGCAACAAATCGCCCGCGGTTTTATCGACCGCTACCAGACCCACCATCCCCACACCGAAGTCAGCACCCTGGACCTGTGGAGCCTGGACCTGCCGGAATTCGACCAGCACGCCATGGACGCCAAATACGCCGGCCTGCAAGGCATAGCCCTGTCCCCCGACCAGCAAGACGCCTGGAGTACCCTCGAAACCCTCGCCGCCCACCTGCACAACGCCGACCTGCTGGTACTTTCCGTACCCCTGTGGAACTACAGCATTCCCTATAAGCTCAAGCACTTCATCGACCTGGTCACGCAGAAAGACATCCTCTTCAGCTTCACCGCCGAACACGGCCTGCGCGGCCTGCTGCACAACAAAACCGCGGTCGTCGCCTACGCCCGCGGCCTCGACTTCTCGCCGCAATCCGACACACCAGCAGAGCGCTTCGACTTCCAGAAGCCCTACGTCGAGGCCTGGCTGAAGTTCGTCGGAGTCACCCAGGTGCACGCGTTGATCGTGGAAAAGACCATCCTGGGATATGAGGTGGATCAGGCGGCGCGGCAAGAGGCTGGGAATCGCGCCAGGGAGTTGGCAGATTGCTTCAAGTGATTCAAATGCAGCGAAAATTCGCCTAACCAAGCAGCTATCGGACCAAACAAAAAAGCGGGCGATCTTAAGGCTGCCCGCTTTTTATTACCCTGCTGCTATTCATACAACCGACCGGAACATAAGAAACGAAGACCATTCATCCTCCTGATACACGCGCCCTCCCAACCCCGGAACGCCATTCCTGATAAACTTCCCCTCCTTCGCCTCACCCATCCAGATTGCCCAATGCTCTTATCTCCTGCTCCAACTGCTTCGCCAGTCCTTTCTCGCCGCTTCTCTGTGGCGCCGATGATGGATTGGACTGACCGCCATTGCCGCTTCTTCCTGCGCCTGCTGTCCAAGCACGCCCTGCTCTACACCGAGATGGTCACCACCGGTGCGTTGCTCAATGGCGATCATGAGCGTTTTCTGCGTCATGACGAGTCCGAGCATCCCCTGGCGTTGCAGTTGGGTGGCAGTACGCCGGCGGATCTGGCGGCTTGTGCGCGGATGGCGCAGGAGCATGGTTACGACGAGGTGAACCTCAACGTCGGCTGCCCGAGCGATCGGGTGCAGAACAATATGATCGGTGCCTGCCTGATGAGGCATCCAGGCCTGGTGGCCGATTGCGTGAAGGCGATGCGCGATGCGGTGAGCATTCCGGTGACGGTCAAGCATCGAATCGGCATCAATGGCCGCGACAGTTATGAAGAGTTGTGCGACTTCGTCGGCCAGGTGCGCGAGGCCGGCTGCACCAGCTTTACCGTGCATGCGCGGATCGCGATTCTTGAGGGGCTGTCGCCGAAGGAAAACCGCGATATTCCTCCGCTGCGTTATGACGTGGCGGCACGGCTGAAGGCGGATTTCCCCGAGCTGGAGATCATCCTCAACGGCGGCATCAAGACCCTGGAAGCCTGCCATGAGCACTTGCAGACTTTCGACGGGGTGATGCTGGGCCGCGAGGCTTATCACAACCCTTACCTGCTGGCGGAGGTGGATCAACAGTTGTTCGCCAGCACGGCGCCGGTGATTTCCCGGGCCGAAGCGCTGGCACAGTTGCGGCCCTATATCGCCAGGCACCTGGCCACGGGTGGCGCCATGCACCACATCACTCGCCATGTACTGGGGCTGGGCACCGGTTTTCCGGGGGCGCGCAAGTTCCGCCAACTGCTCTCGGTGGACATCCACAAGGCCAAGGATCCGCTGGCGCTGCTGGATCAGGCGGGGCAGTTGCTCGAAGGTCGCTAACGGTCGCGCGGGTTGAACCTGACGGGTGTTTTGGCATCGTAGTAAACGGATAGCGCCCCAGCATTCAAACACCTGTTTTTCAGGTTGTTGCCCTTGGGGCTTGTTTAGGCCTCCGCTTACCTCTTCACGCCCTTGAGCGGCTGTCAGCGCTCGGGTAATGTCAACAGACCCACAGGACAGAGCACACTCATGACTTCCAAGCTGGAACAACTCAAGCAGTTCACCACCGTGGTTGCCGACACCGGCGACTTCGACGCTATCGCCCGGGTCAAACCGGTAGACGCCACCACCAACCCTTCCCTGCTGCTCAAGGCCGCGGCCATTCCGGGTTACGCCGAGCTGCTGAATGCCTGCGTCAGCGACGTCAAGGGCGATGTCGGCCTGGCCAGCGACCGCTTTGGCGTCGCGGTGGGTAAAGAAATCCTCAAACTGATCCCGGGCCGTATTTCCACCGAAGTGGATGCACGCCTGTCGTTCGACACCGACGCCATGCTCAAGCGCGCCCATCGCCTGATCGAGCTGTACGACAAGGCTGGCATCGGCCGTGATCGTGTACTGATCAAGATCGCCTCCACCTGGGAAGGCATCCGCGCTGCCGAGCAACTGGAACGCGAAGGCATCCAGACCAACCTGACCCTGCTGTTCTCCTTCGCCCAGGCGATCGCCTGCGCCGAGGCCGGCGTGTTCCTGATCTCGCCGTTCGTGGGCCGTATCTACGACTGGTACAAAAAGGCCAGCGGCAACGACTACACCGGCGCCGACGATCCGGGCGTGCAATCGGTGACCCGCATCTACAACTACTACAAGGCCAATGACTACAAGACCGTGGTCATGGGTGCAAGCTTCCGTAACCTGAACCAGATCGAGCAACTGGCCGGCTGCGACCGCCTGACCATCAGCCCCGACCTGATCGAGAAGCTGGCCGCCGATACCGGCAAGCTGGAGCGCAAACTGGCGCCGGGCCATGCTGGCGAAGCCCGCCAGAGCCTGAACGAAGCGCAGTTCCGCTGGGCCTCCAATGAAGACGCGATGGCCACCGAGAAACTGGCCGAAGGTATCCGTCAGTTCGCCCGCGACCAGGAAAAACTCGAGGCGCTGTTGGCCGCCAAGCTCTGATCGAGCGAGCGCCAACGCAAAAGGGCGAACCCTCGTGGGTTCGCCCTTTTTTATGCGCTTCCGCTTTTATCGGATCAGTTACGTTCCAGGGCATTCACCAGATCGTGGAACGCCTCGCGGTTGGAGTCGTTCAAGCCCATGAGGATCTTGTGCGCTTCCAGCACCTTGAGCCGCACCACCTCTTCCGACTGGTCCTGGGATGGCAGGTCGGTCAGGCATTCCGGGCATGGGATCGGACGGTCAACGATGTTGAACACCTGATCGAAGCCCATGGACTGCAGCAGCCGAGTGATGTCTTCGTGGGTGGTGACGACGGTCGGCAACAGGCCGACCTTTTGCCGCGACAGGATCGACAGCTTGGCCAGCAGGCCCAGGGTGGTGCTGTCGATGCTACGGGTTTCGGTCAGGTCGATCACGATCGCCGAGAAATTCAGCGCCGTGAAGATCCGCTCAATAGTCGCATCCAGCGCCGAACACAGGGTCAGGCGCACTTCACCGATAAACTTCAGGACAAAGGTGCCGTCCTGCTCGGCGAACTGGATTCTACCGGTACTCATTAAAGATTCCTGCTCAACACCAACAGGGCGATATCATCCGGCATCTCCCCTAGCGTGGCCAATCCAAAAACTTGCCGCAGACCATCCAGGCTGCCGCCTGCCGTTCTCACCCGTTCAGGTAAGGCGGCCTCTTTCTCTTTGAGTGTGGGTTCCGGCAAAAGGTCCAGAATGCCATCAGACATCAGCGTCAAGCTGAAGCTCGGAGGCAGTTCCAGAATGTGATCTTCATAGGTGGCTTCATTGAACAAGCCTACCGGCAGACCGCGCCCTTCCAGGTAACGCACACTGTCTGGCGTGTACAACACAGGCAATGGCAGGTGTCCGCCAATGCTATAGGTCAACAAGCCCGTCTCCTCGTCGATGACGCCACCGACCATTGTCACGTGTTTGCCCAGCTTACAGCTGATCAGACCACGGTTGATATGGCCAAGAACTTCCGACGGCTTGAATTCCGGCAAAGTGCCATTGCGCTTGGACTCGAACAGCAAGCGCGTGGTCATGAACTTGAGCAGCACCGTGACAAAGGCCGATGACGCGCCATGTCCGGAAACATCCGCCAGGTAAAAGGCTACGCGGCGCTCGTCGACACGAAAGTAATCGACGAAATCACCGGACAGGTACAACGACGGGATGATCTGGTGCGCGAACTTGAACTCATCGATGGTCCAGGGGCTCACCGGCAGCATGTTCATCTGCACCTGGCGCCCGGCGTTCTGATCTTCCTGCAACAGGCTCAGGCTGGCTTCGAGCTCACGGTTGGCGGCTTCCAGCTTCTCCCGGTAGCGCTGGTTTTCCAGCAGCAGGCGCGCACGATCCAGTGCCCGGCGCACCGAGTGCTCCAGCACCGCGAGGTCTTCCAGCGGCTTGATCAGATAGTCCGCTGCGCCCAGGCGCAGGGCCTCGACGGCATCGTTCATCACACCGGCACCGGAAACCACGATGACCGGGGTTTGCGGCTCGATGTCGGTTACCTGACGGATTAGTTCGAGGCCGCCCATCTGCGGCATGCGCAGATCGCAGATCACCAAGTCGGGCTTTTCCTGCTCGAACACCTGAAGTCCCTGCTGGCCGTTACTGGCCTGCAGGACGCTGAAGCCACTGTCTTCCAAATAGGCCGCGAGGCTCGCGCGCACTACTTCGTCGTCATCGATTATCAGCAGCGTGGCACTGGTTTTTGGCATGTGGGCAAACGGCGCCAGAATTAGGTTGGCGTAGGTGGCTGGGCACGAGGCCTGGACACACACTACTGGATTCGCTTTCTAGCCACTCTGGAAACGGAGCCAGGGCCCGTAGCCCTGCACGCTCGACCATCAGAGGTGCCCTTCTAAGGCGCAGACGGTACTCCCATCCGCGGGGCGTTTCAAGCTCATGCCGATGGTCGCTGGACGTCTTTACACCTCAAATCACCGGGAGTTATAAGAACAGACAAATCCGCAACTTAAACGCAGGATGGAGCCTATGAGCCCAAACGATCGTGACTACAGTGAAAAGCGCGATTACATCCGCATGCGGGTGGATGCAGAGGTCACGCTGATCCATCAGGGCCAGGTGATTTCAGCCGTCTGTATCGACCTTTCCAGCAGTGGCATGCAGGTCCGGGCACCACGCTCATTCAAGGTTGGCGACCAGCTCAGCGTGCGTATCGATTCCGACCATGCTGCCCTCAGGGGACTGGAAGCGGACACCGAAGTGGTCTGGGTCACCGAACTGGAAGGCAACGGCCAGAAACTTGGCCTTACAATCCTGAAGATGAACTGATTCTGAAACCCATGAAAAAAGGCGGCCTCGAGGCCGCCTTTTTCATGACTGGGTCAAAGCTTAAAAATCGTCTTCGACCTTGCCGTCCTTGACCTTGAACTCGCGGTTCTGCAGGTAGGCATTGCGAATGAAGGTGTACTTGTCGCCACTGATCAGCTTCTCGCTCGACAGCAGACTGGCGCGAGTGTCGACGACCTCCAGGGCAAACACGCTGTTACGCACCGGCACGTCGTTCACATAACGGTAACCGTCGGTAAAGCTGTCCACATACTTGGCCGGCGCGTCGCGCAGGGTGCTCGGACCGAAGAACGGCAGCATCACGTAAGGACCGCTGCCGACCCCCCAGTAACCCAGGGTCTGGCCGAAGTCTTCATCGTTACGCTGCAAACCCATCTTGGTGCTCACATCGAAAAAGCCCGCTACGCCGATGGTGGTGTTCATCAACAGCCGCGCAGTGTCGACGGCAGCGGCATGGGGCTTGGCCTGCAGGATATCGTTGGCCAGGTTGCCGACATCACCGATGTTACGGAAGAAGTTGTGAATGCCGTCTTCGAGAAATTGCGGCGTTACGGCCTGATAACCTTTTGCCAAGGGTTTCAGCGCATAGGTATCGATGGTGTCGTTGAAGGTGAAGATCGGACGGTTGATGCTTTCCCACGGATCGTCTTCCGCAGCGTGGGCCAAAACCGGCACCAGCAGCATGCCGGCACACATAAGCTGAGCGAGACGATTGCTCCAGCGCATAGCAGAAACTCCTTGGATTGTACTGTCGCGGGCGCTATGCCCTGGCGGTAAGCGCGCTAGTATAAGTCGGATATATCCATTTATGCAGCACTGGCGCAGCGCTTAGCCCTCTCCCCCCTCGTTTGCATGGCCTGTTCACGAGGCTGTCACCCAACGGTCATCTGCCGTCGATACGCTTGCAAGGTATTTCAGGGACGTCACGATGCCTCACGCCGAAGCCTTGCCTGTATCCGCCCCCACCTTGACCGCCGTGCTCTTTGGCCTCAGCGGTTGCCTGGTGGATTTCGGCGCGCGGATGCGCCTGCACAGCGCCGATCACCCGGTCCTGGAACAGGCCCACGCCACCCACGGCGCCCTGGACATCCTGCACAGCCTGCAACAACAAGGCGTACCTTGCGCCTGGCTCGACGAATTGCCCGACAGTCTCAGCCAGCGCCTGGCGAGTTCACTACCCGACTGGGTCATCGCCTCCCCCAACACAGGCTCCCGCTGGCCTGCTCCCGATGCCTGCTGGCAGGCGCTGATGGCCCTGAATGCCAGCCGGCTGGACGGCTGCGTGCTGGTCAGCGGCGAACCGCGCCTGCTGCAATCGGGCCTCAACGCCGGCCTGTGGACCATCGGCCTGGCGTCCTGCGGTTCGCTCTGTGGCATGAGCCCGGCGCAATGGCAGGCGCTGAGTCAGCAGGAACGCGAGCTCAAGCGTGGCAAGGCGACCCTGCATCTATTCAGCCTCGGCGTGCACTCGGTGATCGACCATCTGGGAGAGCTGCCGACCTGCCTCGCCGACATCGGCCAGCGTCGCCTGAAGGGTGAAAAACCCTGACTTGATCAAGATCATGCACATTGCCCGCGAGTGGATTACGCTAAGGTTCAGACATGGACCTTTAGCGAATCGGCGCGGTCCATGGCTGTGCCTATCAATGAAGGGAGAACGCCATGCCTGCCCGCGAACTGCAAGAACAGCTCAATACCCTGCGCGAGCAATTGGAGCAGAACCCACCGCTTTCGGAAGCAGAACGCGCCAATCTGCAGGAATTGATGCAACAGATCGAGCTCGAGCTCAAACTGGAAAACGCCACCCAGGACACCAGCCTGGCCGACGGGGTCAACCTCGCCGTCGAACGCTTCGAGCTTGAGCACCCCGCCATTGCCGGCACCTTGCGCAACATCGTGCAAACCCTCGGCAACATGGGGATTTAACCCCCTTACAAACAAAAAAAGCCCCGCTACCAGAGCGGGGCTTTTTCATTACTGGCGAACCAGTCGGAAGTTGGCGAAACTCGCGGTTTCGGTGCTGCGATACGGGTTGATGTCCAGGCCGCCACGACGCACATAACGCGCATACACCGTGAGCTTCTCCGGCTGCAGCAAACGCTGCAGGTCGAGGAAAATCCGCTCCACGCATTGCTCATGGAAGTCCGAGTGCTGGCGGAAGCTCACCAGGTAGGCCAGCAGGCTGGCGTGGTCCAGCGCCGGGCCACGGTACTCCACCACCACGCTGCCCCAGTCCGGCTGGCTGGTGACCGGGCAATTGGATTTGAGCAGATGACTGTGCACGCTCTCCTCGACAATCCGCGACCTGTCGCACTGCAGCAGCTCCGGACGTGGATGTTCATAGCTGCTGACGTTGATATCCAGCTCGTCGATGCAGGTCCCCGGCAAGGCCACCACACCTTCCGCCTCCACTTCGCCCAGGCTGCGGATCCGCACGCCCACCGGCTTGCCGGCCGCCGCCGAGAGGTCGGCACGCAAGGTTTCTTCCAGGCTCTGGCGATCCGCGAAAGGGGTCTGGTTCAGCGAGTTGAGGTACAGCTTGAACGACTTCGACTCGATGATGTTCGGTGAGTCCGCCGGAATGCTGAACTCGGCGATGGCCACCACCGGCTTGCCGGAAGGCAGCAGCCAGGACAGCTCGAAGCAGTTCCAGAAGTCCACGCCTTTATAAGGCAGGGTGTCGGCGCTCAGGCCCAGCTCGGCCCATTTCGCCGCCCGCGGGATCGGGAACAGCAAGGACGGTGTGTAGGTGGAGACGTATTCACTGGACTTGCCCAGCGGCGAATGTTCGGCTGCGGGATGCATGGCGGAAACCTGACTGAAGAATCAGGCGATTCTATCAGTCTTTGCCTCCGCCTTTGAGCCCCAGGCGCTTACTGGCTGACGGTCAGCTTGCCGACCATGCCCGCCTGATAGTGCCCCGGGATATTGCAGGCGAACTCCAGGCTGCCGGCCTTGCTGAAGGTCCAGGTCAGCTCAGCGGTCTTGCCCGGCTCCACCAGCACGCTGTTCGGATCGTCGTGCTTCATGCCGGGCATCGCGCCATGCCCCATGGCGGCGTGATCCATGGCCCCGGCGGGCATACTCTTCATCGCGGTAGGTGTCAGCATGCCGCTCTGCTGCATCTTCAGCATTTCCTGCTGGTGCTCGGCATGCATGGCCGCGGTACCGAGATTGAGCTCATGCAGCAACTGGCCCTTGTTGATCAAGACGAAACGCACGGTCTCGCCAGCCTTGATGTCCAGGCTCTTGGGGGTGTAGGACATGTCGTTCATGACCACTTCCACCGTACGCGTGGCCTTGGCCGCCGAGGCCGCCTGACCGAAATCGTAGGTCTGCGCCGGCGATGCCCAGGCCGGCGCACCCAATGCCAGCAAACACGCGGCCAGCGTCAACGAACGAGGTAAAACACTCTTGGGTAAAAACATAGTCGTACTCCAATAAGATGAGGTTCAGCGTGTGTGAAACTCTAAGGCCGCACCGCTGCCAGCTGGCTGACTGCTAAATTACAACTTTGTCAGCTTGTGCCATGCGGCCGTTGCCCACGGTATAAAGCCCGCGTTCCATTTGCCATGAGTCGCCCATGAAATTGCTGATCGTCGAAGACCAACCGAAAACCGGCCACTACCTGCGCCAGGGCCTGAGCGAGGCCGGCTTCAATGCCGAGCTGGTGGCCGATGGCACCACCGGCCAACACCTGGCGCTGACCGGCGACTATTCCCTGTTGATTCTCGACGTGATGCTGCCGGGCCGCGATGGCTG
This sequence comes from Pseudomonas sp. B3G-3, assembly GCF_028640915.1. Classification (NCBI taxonomy): domain Bacteria; kingdom Pseudomonadati; phylum Pseudomonadota; class Gammaproteobacteria; order Pseudomonadales; family Pseudomonadaceae; genus Pseudomonas; species Pseudomonas sp. B3G-3. The sequence continues at coordinate 111,697 of NZ_JAQZAB010000127.1, forward strand.
GCAGATCCTGCAAGCCGTGCGCGGCGCCGGGCTGGAGATACCGGTACTGTTCCTGACCGCGCGCGATGCGGTGGAAGACCGGGTTCACGGCCTGGAGCTGGGCGCCGACGATTACCTGGTCAAGCCTTTCGCCTTCTCCGAACTCCTAGCCCGGGTTCGCAGCCTGCTGCGCCGCGGCAGCTCCACGCCCCAGGAAACCACCCTGCAACTGGCGGACCTGCGCCTGGACCTGATTCGCCGACGGGTCGAACGCAACGGCCAACGCATCGACCTCACCGCCAAGGAGTTCTCGCTGCTGGAAATGCTCCTGCGGCGCCAGGGCGAAGTGCTGCCCAAGACGCTGATCGCCTCTCAGGTCTGGGACATGAACTTCGACAGCGACACCAATGTCATCGAAGTGGCGATCCGCCGCCTGCGCCTGAAGATCGATGACGATTACCCCAACAAGCTGATCCACACCGTGCGCGGCATGGGCTACGTGCTCGAAGAGCGCCAGGCCTGATGCGCCGCTTGACCCTGAGTGGGCGCCTGGCCCTGTTGTTCGCCGGCTGCACCGCGGTGGTTTCGCTGCTCGCCGGGGTGCTGTTCAGCCGCGCCAGCGAGGCGCACTTCATCGAACTCGACCAGCAACTGCTGGAAGGCAAGCTGATCGCCATGCGCAGCGCGCTACAGGGCGCCGACGACCCGCAACGCTTTGCCGAACGCAAGGCACAGTTGCAGGATGAACTCAGCCATCAACCGGACCTGACGCTGCGGGTCACAGGCGCAGATGGCGCCGTCTGGTTCGACAGCGCCAAGGGGTTGCCGGCCACTGCGGCCCAGCCGACCGGACTGCACAGTCTGCAACACGACGGTACCGCCTACCGCATCTACAGTGCAGCCCTGGAGCCCGGCCAGGCCGGCTCGCCAGAGCTGACCCTGATGCTCGATATCACCCACCACCAGCACTTCCTGCAACGCATGCAGCACCTGATCTGGCTGACCGTCGGCCTTTCGGCACTGGCCACTGCGCTGCTCGGGGCCTGGGCGGCGCGCAGCGGCCTGCGTCCGTTACGGCGGATGAGCGAGGTCGCCGCGGGTGTTTCAGCCAGCTCGCTGACCCAGCGCTTGCCGGAGCAGCAGATGCCCGGCGAACTGGCCGAACTGGCCCAGGCCTTCAATGCCATGCTCGGGCGCCTGGACGACTCCTTCCAGCGTCTCTCCGCGTTCTCGGCGGACATCGCCCATGAACTGCGCACCCCGCTGTCGAACCTGCTGACCCACACCCAGGTCACCCTCACCCGCCCACGGGCGCTGGAAGACTATCGCGAAGCGCTGCACAGCAACCTCGAAGAGCTGCAGTGGATGGCCCAACTGGTCAACGACATGCTCTACCTGGCCAAGGCCGACCATGGCCTGCTGACGCCAAAGCGCGAAGCCCTGGAGCTGGGTGACGAAACCGACATGCTGCTGGAGTTCTATTCGCCGCTGGCCGAAGACGCCGGCATCGCCCTGGGGCGCGAAGGCAGTGCGAAGATCCAGGGCGACCGCAGCATGTTGCGTCGCGCCCTTTCCAACCTGCTGGACAACGCCCTGCGCTTCACCCCGGCTGGCGGTGAAGTGCGGGTGCGGCTTGGCGAGACCGCCAAGGCTTCATACCTGCGAGTGGAAAACACCGGCGAAGGTATTCCGCCTGAACGCTTGCCACGGCTGTTCGACCGCTTCTACCGCGCCGACCCGGCGCGCCATGAAGGCAGCAGTGAACATGCAGGCTTGGGGCTGGCCATCACTCAATCGATCATCCGCGCCCATGGCGGGCAGATTCGTTGCGAATCGGCGCAGGGCCGGACGAGCTTTGTGATTGAGTTGCCGAGGCAGGACTAGCGCAGGGGTTACGAGCAAGCTCCCCGGAGGAGTGAGCTTGCTCGCGATAGCGGGCTTGGGCCTTAGGAGTAACGCAACGCCGTCGCCGGCTCGACCTTCGCCGCGCGCCAGGCTGGATACAGGGTCGCCAGGAAACTCAGGACAAAACCCGCGGTGCAGATCAGGGCCACGTCGCCGCCCTGCAGCTCGGAAGGCAGGTTGCTGACGAAGTACACGTCGGAACTGAAGATGTGCTGGCCGCTGACCCGTTCCAGCCAACCCACCAGCGCACTGACGTTCAACGCCGCGATCACCCCCAGCACGCCACCGATCAAGGTGCCGACGATGCCGATCACCGTGCCCTGGACCATGAAGATCGCCATGATCTGCCGTGGCGTGGCGCCGATGGTGCGCAGGATCGCGATGTCCGCGCCCTTGTCGTTCACCACCATGATCAGCGTGGCGATGATGTTGAACGCGGCCACGGCGACGATCATCAGCAGCAACAGGCCGATCATGGTCTTTTCCATCTTCATCGCGCTGAACAGGCTGCCCTGGGTGTGGGTCCAGTCATCGGCCTTGAAGCCAGCGCCCAGGCTGGCCGCGATGTCGCTGGAAACCTTGGGCGCGGCGTACAGGTCCTTGACCGCCAGGCGCACGCTCTGCACCTGGTTCGGCTGCCAATGCTGCATCTCGGCGGCATCGGCCACATGGATCAAGCCCATGGAACCGTCGAGTTCGGCCCCGACCTTGAACACCCCGACCACGTTCAAACGCTGCATGCGCGGGGTGATGCCGCCCGGCGCAGAGCTGATTTCCGGCACGATCAGGGTCAGCTTGTCGCCGACATTCAGGCGGAAGCGGCGTGCCGTGATCTCACCGATCACCACCCCGAACTCGCCCGGTTTCAAGGCATCCAGACGGCCCTGCACGATGTGCTGGGCAACGATGGAGACCTTGCCTTCCTGGGCCGGGTCGATGCCGCTGATCTGAATCGGCTGCATCGAGCCCTTGTAGGAGAGCATGCCCTCCATCTCGGTGAACGGCACCGCGGCCGTCACCTCGGGATTTTTCATCGCCGCGGCGGCCACCGGCTGCCAGTCGTCGATCGGCTTGACGCCGACGATGGTGGCGTGGGGCACCATGCCGAGGATGCGCGAGCTCATTTCGCGCTGGAAACCGTTCATCACCGACAACACCACGATCATCGCCAGCACGCCCAGGGCGAGGCCGATCATCGAGGTCATGGAGATGAAGGAAACAAAGCGATTGCGGCGCTTGGCGCGGGTATAGCGCGTGCCGATAAAGATCGATAACGGTCTGAACATTCGCTGGGGCACCGTATGGAAATTAAAGACCCGGCGCCTGTTTCAGGCGCCGGGTTGCAGCCAGTCAGATGGGCGTCAGGCAACCTTCCTGCAGGTGCAGAACGCGATCCATCTGGCGAGCCAGGTTCATGTCGTGGGTCACCACCAGGAACGCGGTACGCATCGAGGTGCTGAGTTCCAGCATCAAGTCCTGAATGCCTTGCGCGGTGTGGGAATCGAGGTTGCCGGTCGGCTCGTCGAGCATCACCAGCCCTGGCTTGTTGACCAGGGCGCGAGCGATGGCCACACGCTGGCGTTCGCCACCGGACAGCTCGGCCGGCTTGTGCTCCAGGCGATGGGCCAGCCCGACCCGCTCCAGCAAGGCCGTGGCCCGCTGACGGGCTTCCGGGATCGCGGTCTTGCCGATCAGCAGCGGCATGCAGACGTTTTCCAGGGCGGTGAATTCCGGCAGCAAATGGTGGAACTGGTAGACGAAACCGAGGGAGCGGTTGCGCAACAGGCCGCGGCCCTTCTCGCTCAGTGCCGAAAGCTCTTCACCGTCGAGCCAGACGCTGCCCTTGGTTGGCGTGTCGAGGCCGCCCAGCAGGTTGAGCAAGGTACTTTTGCCCGAACCGGAGGTACCGACGATCGCCACGCGCTCGCCCGGGTGCAACTCCAGTTGCAGGCCGGACAACACCACCACCGACTCCGGACCTTCCTCGTAGGACTTGCCCAGGTCGCGGCAGCTCAGAATTGCTTTTTCACTCATGCCCAACTCACTCATAACGTAGCGCCTCCGCAGGCTGGGTGCGCGCGGCACGCCAGGCTGGATACAGGGTGGCGAGGAAACTCAGGACCAGTGCCGCACCGCAGACCATCAACACGTCTTCGGCCATCAGTTGCGATGGCAGGTAGTCGATGAAGTACACGTCGGCATTGAGGAATTTGTGCCCGATCAGGCCTTCGAGGGCCGAGATCGCCGCGCTGACGTTCAACGCCGCGAACATCCCGACCACGGCGCCGATCAAGGTACCGATCACACCGATCACCGTGCCCTGGACCATGAAGGTCGCCATGATGCTGGCCGGCGTCGCCCCCAGGGTGCGCAGGATCGCGATATCGCCCTTCTTGTCGTTCACCACCATCACCAGGGTGGAAATGATGTTGAAGGCGGCAACAGCGACGATCAGCAGCAACAGCAGGCCGATCATGGCTTTTTCCATGCGGATGGCCTGGTACAGGTTGCCGTGGGTACGGGTCCAGTCACGGGCGTAGTACTGGTTCTCGCCCAGATGCTCGGCAATTTCCCAGGCGGTGCGTGGCGCCTGGAACAGGTCGTCGAACTTCAGGCGCAGGCCCTGGACCTGATCCGGCTTCCAGCGGTGCAGGCGGCCCAGGTCGTCGAGGTTGGTCAGGCCCAGATAGCCGTCCAGCTCACCGGCGCCGACATGGAAGATGCCGACCACGGTAAAACGCTTCATGCGCGGGAACATCCCGGCCGGGGTCACCGTGACCTCGGGCGCGACGAAAGTCAGCTTGTCGCCCAGGCCAACCCCCAGCTTGGTCGCTGCCTTGTCGCCGATCACGATGCCGAAGCTGCCGGGCGCCAGGTCGTCCAGCTTGCCCTGCTTCATGAAGTTATCGATGATCGAAACCTGGCGTTCCTTGGCCGGATCGATGGCGTTGAGCAGGACTTTCTGCACCTGGCCGTTATTGGTCAGCAACCCCTGCATCTGGGTGAAGGGCGCAACCGCCAGCACCTTGGGGTTCTGCTGGACCTTGTCGGCCAGGCCTTGCCAGTCGCTGATCGGCTCACCGGACTCGATGGTCGCGTGGGGCACCATGCCCAGCACGCGGGTGCGCATCTCATGGTCGAAGCCATTCATCACCGACAGCACGACGATCATCACGACCACGCCCAGGGCGAGTCCGATCATCGAGGTCAGGGAAATGAATGACACGAAATGATTGCGACGCTTTGCACGGGTATAACGCGTGCCAATAAATACGAAGAGAGGTCTGAACATGTCGGGGCTTGTTCGGAGGAAAAGAAGACGTCCTTGTGGCGGGTCCAGGTAAGCAGCTTTACACTCAGACCACCGCCGCTACCATGGGTTCGCCATGTCGACATTAGATGAAGAAGATCGCCGCGAATACTACCGTATCGAGGACACGATCGCACTGGAAATTAGCCCCTTGTCCGCCCACGAAGCGGCGAGCAAGGAAGTGTTGCAGGATGCGTCACCGCTGTTCAACCTGCTCAGCGAGCTGCATCTGAGCGAATTCGAATCGCAGCACCTGCTGCGCCAGGTCAGCGAGCGCGACCGGACCCTGGCCAACTACCTCAAGACCATGAACAAGCGCATCGACCTGCTCAGCCAGGTGGTGGCGCAGACCGTGCTCGGCAAGTTCGGCGAACCGCAGCGGGTGATTCTCTCCGAAGGCGGCATCGAGTTCGAACATCACCTGTCCTACCCGGCCGGCACCCACCTGGCGGTCAAGCTGCTGCTGATGCCCCAGGCCTTGGGCCTGTTGTTGCGGGCCAAGGTCACCCACTGTGAAACCCGCAGTTTCGGCACGTTCGAAATCGGTACCGAGTTCGAATCATTGACCGACGCCCAACGCCAGTTGCTGGCGCGCTATATCCTGCAGAAGCAAGCCCAGGAACGTCGCCAGGCCCGAGAGCAGAACGACCCGGCCGCCGACTGACCTGTGGCCCCATCGCGCAGCACTGACCATCTAATGGAAAAATTTCCGTGAAGGAGCAATCGTGACCCTGATTTATGGCCACCGCGGCGCTAAAGGCGAAGCACCGGAAAACACCCTGACCAGCTTCCAGCAGTGCCTCAAGCATGGCGTACGCCGTTGCGAGCTGGACCTGCACCTGTCCATGGACGGCGAGCTGATGGTGATCCACGACCCCACCCTCAAGCGCACCACCGACCGCCGCGGCAAGGTGGTCGAACACAGCGCCGAAGAACTGGTGACCTACGACGCCCGCAAGGGTGGCCCGGGCTGGGTCACGCCCTGCCCGATCCCGCGCCTGGAAGAGCTGTTCGAAAAGTGCGACTTCGAGCACTGGCAGCTGGAGGTCAAGAGCGCCTCGCGCACCCGTGCCGCCACCACGGTGTTGGCGATTCGCGAAATGGCCCAGCGTTTCGGCCTGCTGGACAAGGTCACCGTCACCTCCAGTTCACGGGAAGTGCTCAAGGCGGCTGTCGAATTGACCCCGGATCTGTCGCGCGGGCTGGTCGCCGAATACGCCTGGCTCGACCCGTTGAAGGTCGCGCAAAGCTACGGCTGCGAGATTCTGGCGTTGAACTGGACACTCTGCACCCCGGAGCGGCTGCAACGGGCGCAGCGTCAGGGTTTGCATGTGTCGGTGTGGACAGTCAACGAGCCTGCACTGATGCGCAGGCTCGCCGACTTCGGCGTAGACAGCCTGATTACAGACTTTCCCGGTTTGGCCAGCGCCACGCTCGAGAGTTACTGAAATCGGTCTCCCCGGCCGGCTCAGGCCACCGGCCGGAGTCGCTCAAAAAAGCCGGTTGAGGCCGTCGTAAGCTGCGACCCGATAGGCTTCGGCCATGGTCGGGTAGTTGAACGTGGTGTTGACGAAGTACTTCAGGGTATTGAGCTCGCCCGGCTGGTTCATGATCGCCTGGCCGATGTGCACGATCTCCGAAGCCTGGTAGCCGAAGCAGTGCACGCCCAGGACTTCCAGGGTTTCGCGGTGGAACAGGATCTTCAGCATGCCTTGCGGCTCACCGGCGATCTGCGCGCGGGCCATGCTCTTGAAGAAGGCCTTGCCCACTTCGTACGGCACCTTGGCCTGGGTCAGTTCCTGCTCGTTCTTGCCGATCGAGCTGATCTCCGGAATGGTGTAGATCCCGGTCGGTACATCGTTGACGAAGCGCCAGCTGCCGTTGTCGACGATGCTGCCGGCGGCCGAACGACCCTGGTCATGGGCGGCACTGGCCAGGCTCGGCCAGCCGATCACGTCACCGGCGCCGTAGATGTTCGGCACGCAGGTGCGGTAGTTCTCGTCCACTTCGATCTGGCCACGGCTGTTGACCTTGACCCCGATGTTTTCCATGCCCAGCCGGTCGGTGTTGCCGGTCCGGCCATTGCACCAGAGCAAGGCGTCGGCCTTGATCTTCTTGCCCGACTTGAGGTGCAGGATCACGCCGTTGTCGAGGCCTTCGACGCGGTCGTATTCCTCGTTGTGGCGCACGGTGATGTTGTTGTTACTGAAGTGGTAGCTCAGCGCCTGGGAGATCTCGGAGTCCAGGAAGCTCAGCAACTGGCCGCGGTTGTCCACCAGCTCGACCAGTACCCCCAGGCCACTGAAGATCGACGCATATTCACAACCGATCACACCGGCGCCGTAAACGATGAGTTTGCGCGGGGTGTGGCCGAGGCTGAGGATGGTGTCGCTATCGTAGATGCGCGGGTGGTGAAAATCGATATCGGCCGGGCGATACGGACGCGAGCCGGTGGCGATGATGATGTGCTTGGCCACCAGCTTCTCGACCACACCGTTGGCGCAGACCACTTCGATGGTCTGCTCGTCGGCGAAGCTGCCGGTGCCGAAGAACACGTCGACCCGGTTACGCGCGTAGTAGCCGGTGCGCGAGGCGACCTGCTTGGAGATGACCTTCTCGGCGCTTTTCAGTACGTCGGGGAACGAGAACCAGCGCGGCTCGCCAATGGCCCGGAACATCGGGTTGGTGTTGAACTGCATGATCTGCCGGACCGAGTGACGCAAGGCCTTGGACGGGATGGTGCCCAGGTGGGTGCAGTTACCGCCGACCTGGCGACGGCTATCGACCATCGCTACCTTGCGTCCTGCTTTCGCGGCGTTCATTGCCGCACCTTCTCCAGCGGGGCCTGAACCCAGCACCACTACGTCGTAGTTGTAGACAGCCATGCGTACTCCTCAGAACAGGCCGCGGCACCCGATGTGGCACCTGCGGCTAAATCATGTCGCGGCCAGCGGCATGAAGGATCAATTTGGCTCGGTTACGAACCCGGGCACAGTCTATAGAAGCGTCAACGCCGCGCACATTAACCCTTGGTCGCGTCGCCGGCTACTTTTGCCTGCGACATCGCGCCGCGGCGCTGCGCAAGATTACTGCTTTTGTCCGGCAAACAGGCGATCAAACGCGCGGTTGCTGCGTGTGACGAAGCCTGTATCGGCGCGAATCACAAAAAATGCGGCGATATCGTGTTTTTCTGCGTAATCCCAGCCGCGCTCGGGACCGAGGATCAGCAACAGGGTCGATAACCCATCGGCCATCACGGCCGCGGGATGGATCACCGTGACCGAGGCCAGCCCATGCTCGACAGGTCTGCCGGTGCGGGCGTCGAAGGTGTGGGAGTAACGCTGCCCGTCGCGCTGGAAATAATTGCGGTAGTCGCCGGAAGTCGAAACCCCATAACCATCGACGGCTATGACCCGCTCGGCCACCTGTCGATCGTCCCGAGGTTCCTCCAAAGCAATGCGCCACGCCGAACCGTCGGGTTTCCTGCCGACCGCCTTGAGTTCGCCCGTGGCTTCGACCAGGTAACTGTCGATGCCCATTTCCGCGAGCCTGGCGGCAATCCGGTCCACCGCATAACCGGCGGCGATGCTGTTGAAATCCACCTCGACCGCGGCGTCCTTGCACAGCCGGTCGCCCTCGATACGCAGATGGGTATAGCCGACCCGCTGCCGCGCTTGCGCCAGCGCCTCATCACTGGGCACCGCCTCTCCGCGCCCCTGCGGGCCGAAGCCCCAGAGGTTGAGCAACGGCTCGACCGTCAGATCGAAGGAGCCCTGGCTGTCCCGCGATAACTGCTGGCCCACCTCGACCAAGCGCAGGACCGCCGCCGGCATCGCCTGGCAGCTGTTGGCCGGCAGATCGTTGAAGCGTTCGATGTCCGAGTCGCTGCGATAGGTCGACATCTGCCGGTCGATCTGCGCGAGTATCTGCTCGACCTGGGCCTGCACCTCATTCGGCGCGGCCAGGCCTGCCCGCCTCACGTACTTGATCGAGTAGGTACTGCCCATGGTCGGGCCGCCGAAGCTTTCCAGCGAATCGCCCCGATCACATCCAGCCAGGGCCATGAGCAAAACGACAGGAAGCCATCCTCGCACCCAAGATCCAACCAACAAGACTTCGCCTCCCGACACTCGATTTCCCTCTCGGCAGTCGCCGATCAGGGCGGGCCATTATGCGGCAGCCAGCGCGGATTTGATCCAGGCCGAACCCAGCTCATCGCAAGCTCGCTCTTGCGGGTTTATTCAGCGAGTTGGCTGGCAATAAATCCCAAGCCTTCCATCTACTTAGCAAGCAAGCTAAGAGTTTTTGTTGCCTCGGCAGACTCATACACATATTGTTACAAACTGTCTGACCTGCGGCTTAGCCGCCCCAGACCGTGCAACCAGGACGGGTAACGACCAGGGATCGCTAACAAAATAGCCAAAGTGAGTGAATAAAATGTCCACGACCACGGGCAAAGGCAAGGCGATCTTTCGCGTTGTCAGCGGCAACTTTCTGGAGATGTTCGACTTCATGGTCTACGGCTTCTACGCCACGGCCATCGCCAAGACCTTCTTCCCTGCCGACAGTGCTTTCGCGTCACTGATGCTGTCGCTGGCGACCTTCGGCGCCGGCTTCCTGATGCGCCCGCTGGGCGCGATCTTTCTCGGTGCCTATATCGACCGCCATGGCCGCCGCCGGGGCCTGATCATCACCCTGCTGCTCATGGCCGCGGGCACAGTACTGATCGCCTGCGTCCCGGGTTATGCCACCCTCGGCGTCGCTGCGCCGTTGCTGGTGCTGCTCGGCCGCTTGCTGCAGGGTTTCTCTGCCGGGGTGGAGCTGGGTGGCGTCTCGGTTTACCTGGCGGAAATCTCCACCCCGGGTCGCAAGGGCTTCTTCGTCAGCTGGCAATCGGCGAGCCAACAGGCCGCCGTGGTATTCGCCGGCCTGCTGGGTGTGGGCCTGAATCACTGGCTGAGCCCGGAGCAAATGGGCGACTGGGGCTGGCGCGTGCCGTTCCTGGTGGGCTGCATGATAGTGCCGGCGATCTTCATGATCCGTCGCTCGCTGGAAGAAACCCCGGAGTTCCAGGCACGCAAGCACCGCCCTACCCTGCAGGAAATCATCCGCTCCATTGGCCAGAACTTCGGCATCGTCCTGGCCGGCATGGCGCTGGTGGTGATGACCACCGTGTCCTTCTACCTGATCACCGCCTACACCCCGACCTTCGGCAAGGCCGAGCTGCAGCTGTCGGACCTGGACGCGCTGCTGGTCACCGTGTGCATCGGCCTGTCGAACTTCTTCTGGCTGCCGGTGATGGGCGCCGTCTCGGACAAGGTCGGGCGCAAGCCGCTGCTGCTGGCGGCGACCGTCCTGGCAATCCTGACGGCGTACCCGGCACTGTCCTGGCTGGTGGCCAACCCGAGTTTCAGCCACCTGCTGATCGTCGAGTTGTGGCTGTCCTTCCTCTATGGCTCGTACAACGGCGCCATGGTGGTAGCCCTCACCGAGATCATGCCGGTTGAAGTACGCACCACCGGCTTCTCCCTGGCCTACAGCCTGGCGACCGCCACCTTTGGCGGCTTCACGCCGGCAGCCTGCACCTACCTGATCCATGTGCTGGACAACAAGGCGGCGCCGGGTATCTGGCTCAGCGGCGCGGCGGTGTTGGGCCTGATCGCGACCCTGGTGCTGTTCCGCGGCAATCGTCATGAACTGCGCAGCGCACAGGCAGCGATAGCCGATGGCGCCTGACAGGACGCTATCGCGAGCAAGCCCAACGCTTCTGTAGGAGCGAGGCTTGCCCGCGATAACGCCCGAGCAGATACAAGCGCATCGCAAGCAAACGCCACAAACAAAAACGCCCCGACAAGTCGGGGCGTTTTCATGTGCGGCTAAGGTTTAGCGCGGGAACGCAGGCGGGTTCACACCAGCCATGTCTTCCATCACACGAACCACCTGGCAGCTGTAACCGAATTCGTTGTCGTACCAGACGTACAGCACAACGCGGTTGTCCTGGGTGATGGTCGCTTCAGCGTCCACCACACCGGCGTGGCGCGAGCCAACGAAGTCGGTGGAAACCACTTCCTGGGAATTGACGAAGTCGATTTGCTTGTGCAGATCGGAGTGCAGCGCCATGTAGCGCAGGTACTCGTTCATCTCTTCACGGGTAGCGGCTTTCTCGAGGTTCAGGTTGAGAATGGCCATCGACACGTTTGGCGTCGGAACGCGGATCGCGTTACCGGTCAGCTTGCCGGCCAGCTCAGGCAGGGCCTTGGCAGCAGCGGTGGCAGCACCGGTTTCGGTGATCACCATGTTCAACGCGGCGCTACGGCCACGACGATCGCCCTTGTGGAAGTTGTCGATCAGGTTCTGGTCGTTGGTGTACGAGTGAACGGTTTCGACGTGCCCGTTGACGATGCCGAACTTGTCGTTCACGGCCTTGAGCACCGGCACGATGGCGTTGGTGGTGCAGGAAGCGGCGGAAACAATCTTGTCGTCAGCGGTGATGTCGGTGTGGTTGATACCGTGAACGATGTTCTTCAGCTTGCCTTTGCCAGGCGCGGTCAGAACGACGCGGTCGATACCCGGACAGGCCAGGTGCTGGCCCAGGCCATCGGCGTCACGCCATACACCGGTGTTGTCCACCAGCAGCGCGTCTTTGATGCCGTACTGGGTGTAGTCCACCTCGGTCGGGTTCTTCGCGTAGATAACCTGGATCAGGTTGCCGTTGGCGGTGATGGTGTTGTTGGCTTCGTCGATGGTGATGGTGCCGTTGAACGAACCGTGTACCGAGTCGCGACGCAGCAGGCTGGCGCGCTTGGTCAGGTCGTTTTCGGCGCCTTTGCGCACCACGATGGCGCGCAGGCGCAGGCCGTCGCCACCACCGGTTTTCTCGATCAGGATGCGCGCCAGCAGACGGCCGATACGACCGAAGCCGTACAGGACCACGTCGGTGCCTTTGCGGGGCGAAGCGTTTTGCTGGCCAACCACGTCAGCCAGCTCTTCGCGAACGAATTGCTCGGCGGTGCGGCCATTGCCTTCGTTGCGGAATTTGAACGCCAACTTGCCCAGGTCCACCGAGGCAGCGCCGAGCTTGAGCTCGCTCATGGCCTTGAGCAGTGGGAATGTTTCGTGGACGGAGAGTTCGCTATCGTCGGAAGAACGATGGCGAGCAAAGCGGTGAGCTTTGAGAATCGCGATGACAGACTGGTTGATCAGGCTGCGGCCATAGATCGAACTCACCACATTGTTATTGCGGTAGAGCTGACCGATAAGCGGAATCATCGCTTCTGCGAGCGCTTCACGGTCGATCCATTCACCAAGACACTGGTCGGGCTTCTGAGTCACGGGAACCTTCCACATGTAGGGGCTGAAAAAAGGGGCTACATTATGCAGCCGAGTCCCCTGCGTAGCAATGCGCGCCTGTCGCGCAGAACGTAACAAAACCTCATCCGGAAAAATCACGCCCCGCTCCAGCCCAGTAAATACGCGGGTTTCAGAAAGGCCTCATTTTGCGCGGCAACCCAGCGTTGTCTGTAACCCTCCGTAACACCGCCCCAATTCGGCACTACATTTCCTGCCAAAAAACGCGTTTTTTTGTCATAACCACTACATTTTCCGCAACCGCGTAATAGACACATCAGCAACTGACAGCCGGTATGCCGGACCGCTACAATTACCGACTTTGTCGCAACGCTGGAGCTCAACCTTCCGTGCCCGTTCTGCGTCTACCGCAACTCCCTGCCGCCGCCGGCAAACAGCACTGGGGCAATCTGCCCGGTGCCGCCCTCAGCCTGGCCATTGCCGAGGCTGCCAGCGCCGCCAAGCGCTTCACCCTGCTGCTGACCGCCGACAGCCAAAGTGCCGAACGGCTGGAGCAGGAGCTGAGTTTCTTCGCCCCGGATTTGCCCGTGCTGCATTTCCCGGACTGGGAAACCCTGCCCTACGACCTGTTCTCGCCGCACCAGGACATCATCTCCCAGCGGATCGCCAGCCTGTACCGGCTGCCGGAGCTGGAGCACGGTGTGCTGGTGGTGCCGATCACCACGGCCTTGCATCGCCTGGCGCCGACCAAGTTCCTGCTCGGCAGCAGCCTGGTGCTGGACATCGGCCAGAAGCTGGATGTCGAACAGATGCGTACCCGCCTGGAAGCCAGCGGCTATCGCTGTGTCGATACGGTGTACGAGCACGGCGAGTTCGCGGTGCGCGGCGCCTTGATCGACCTGTTCCCGATGGGCAGCAAACTGCCTTATCGCATCGACCTGTTCGACGATGAAATCGAGACCCTGCGCACCTTCGATCCGGAAAACCAGCGCTCCATCGACAAGGTCGATTCGGTACGCCTGCTGCCGGCGAAGGAATTCCCGCTGCAGAAAGAAGCCGTCACCCGCTTCAAGGCCCGTTTCCGCGAGCGCTTCGACGTCGACTTCCGCCGCTGCCCGATCTTCCAGGACCTGAGCAGCGGAATCACCCCGGCCGGCATCGAGTATTACCTGCCACTGTTCTTCGAAGACACCTCGACCCTGTTCGACTACCTGCCCCAGGACACCCAGGTGTTCTCCCTGCCAGGCATCGAACAGGCGGCCGAGAACTTCTGGAACGACGTGCGCAACCGTTACGAAGAACGCCGCGTCGATCCGTCCCGTCCTTTATTGCCGCCCGCCGAGTTGTTCCTGCCGGTGGAGGACTGCTTCGCCCGCCTGAAAAGCTGGCCGCGGGTAGTCGCCAGCCAGCAGGAGATCGAGGCCGGTGGCGGTCGCGAGCGCTTCCCGGCACAGACCCTGCCCAACCTCGCCATCGAAGCCAAGGCCAACCAGCCGCTGGCGGCCCTGGCGAATTTCCTCGACGAGTTCACCGGACGCGTGCTGTTCACCGCCGAATCCGCCGGGCGCCGCGAGGTGCTGCTGGAGTTGCTGGAACGCCTGAAGCTGCGGCCGAAGACCGTCGACAGCTGGCCGGATTTCGTCGCTGGCAAGGATCGCCTGGCGATCACCATCGCGCCGCTGGACGAAGGCTTGCTGCTGGACGATCCAGCCCTGGCGCTGGTGGCCGAAAGCCCGCTGTTCGGCCAGCGCGTGATGCAGCGCCGGCGCCGGGAAAAACGCGCCGATGCCAACAACGATGCGGTGATCAAGAACCTCACCGAGCTGCGCGAAGGCGCGCCGGTGGTGCATATCGATCATGGCGTGGGCCGCTACCTGGGCCTGGCCACCCTGGAAATCGACAACCAGGCCGCCGAATTCCTCACCCTCGAATACGCCGAGGGCGCCAAGCTCTATGTGCCGGTGGCCAACCTGCACCTGATCGCCCGCTACACCGGTAGCGATGACGCCCTGGCGCCGCTGCACCGCCTGGGTTCGGAAACCTGGCAGAAGGCCAAGCGCAAGGCCGCCGAGCAGGTGCGCGATGTCGCCGCCGAGCTGCTGGACATCTACGCCCGCCGCGCCGCCCGCGAAGGTTATGCCTTCGCCGACCCGAAAGCCGACTACGCCACTTTCAGCGCCGGCTTCCCGTTCGAAGAAACCCCCGACCAGCAAACCACCATCGAAGCGGTGCGCGAGGACATGCTCGCGGCCAAGCCGATGGATCGCCTGGTCTGCGGCGACGTTGGCTTCGGCAAGACCGAAGTGGCGATGCGCGCGGCCTTCATCGCCGTGCACGGTGGCAAGCAAGTGGCGATCCTGGTGCCCACCACCCTGCTCGCCCAGCAGCACTACAACAGCTTCCGCGATCGCTTCGCCGACTGGCCGGTGACCGTGGAAGTGATGAGCCGCTTCAAGTCCGCCAAGGAAGTGAATGCCGCGGTGGCCGACCTGGCCGAAGGCAAGATCGACATCGTCATTGGCACCCACAAGCTGTTGCAGGACGATGTGAAGATCAAGAACCTCGGGCTGGTGATCATCGACGAAGAACACCGTTTCGGCGTGCGCCAGAAAGAGCAGCTCAAGGCCCTGCGCAGCGAGGTCGACATCCTGACCCTGACCGCCACGCCGATTCCGCGCACGCTGAACATGGCGGTCTCGGGCATGCGCGACCTGTCGATCATCGCCACGCCGCCAGCCCGACGCCTGTCGGTGCGCACTTTCGTCATGGAGCAGAACAAGAGCACGGTCAAAGAGGCCCTGCTGCGCGAGCTGCTGCGCGGCGGCCAGGTCTACTACCTGCACAACGATGTGAAGACCATCGAGAAATGCGCCGCCGACCTCGCCGAACTGGTGCCGGAAGCGCGCATCGGCATCGGCCACGGGCAGATGCGCGAACGCGAACTCGAACAGGTGATGAGCGACTTCTACCACAAGCGCTTCAACGTGCTGATCGCCTCGACCATCATCGAGACCGGCATCGACGTACCGAGCGCCAACACCATCATCATCGAGCGCGCCGACAAGTTCGGCCTGGCCCAGCTGCACCAGTTGCGCGGCCGGGTCGGTCGCAGCCACCACCAGGCCTACGCCTACCTGCTGACGCCAGCGCGCCAGCAGATCACCCCGGACGCGGAAAAGCGCCTGGAGGCGATCGCCAATACCCAGGACCTGGGGGCCGGCTTCGTGCTCGCCACCAACGACCTGGAAATCCGCGGCGCCGGCGAACTGCTGGGCGATGGCCAAAGCGGCCAGATCCAAGCGGTGGGCTTCACCCTTTATATGGAAATGCTCGAGCGCGCGGTGAAAGCCATCCGCAAGGGCGAGCAGCCGAACCTCGACCAGCCGCTGGGTGGCGGTCCGGAAATCAACCTGCGCCTGCCGGCGCTGATTCCCGAAGACTACCTGCCGGATGTGCATGCGCGGCTGATCCTCTACAAGCGCATTGCCTCGGCCACCGACGAGGACGGCCTGAAAGACCTGCAAGTGGAGATGATCGACCGCTTCGGCCTGTTGCCGGAACCGACCAAGAACCTGGTGCGCCTGACCCTGCTGAAACTGCAGGCCGAGCAACTGGGCATCAAGAAGGTCGACGGCGGCCCGCAGGGCGGTCGTCTCGAGTTCGCCGCCGATACCCCGGTGGATCCGCTGGCATTGATCAAACTCATCCAGGGCCAACCCAATCGCTACAAATTTGAAGGCGCCACGCTGTTCAAATTCATGGTGCCAATGGAACGCCCGGAAGAACGCTTCAACACATTGGAGGCGCTGTTCGAGCGCCTCACCCCGAAAACTGCTTGAAGGACGCCCCATGCGCCTGTTTCGCTCACTGACCTTGCTCCTGACCCTGGTCGCTCCCTCGGCGTTTGCCGACATGTATCAGGTCGAAATGATTCTGGTCCGGCAGAACGCGGTTCCCGCCATCGTCAGCCGCGCCGCCCCCGAAGACTGGGCCGCCAGCGCCCAACACCTGGGCGCCGACAGCCAGCGCACCCCGGCGCTGGGCAGCGTGGTCGAGAAACTCACCGCCAGCGGCGACTACAGCGTGCTGATGCACAAGGCCTGGCAGCAGGCGCTGGACGAAAACCCGGTGAAAATCGCCGTCAGCGAGGGCCGGGAACAGTTCGGCCAGTTCCCGATCGAGGGCACCCTCACCCTCAAGCTCGGGCGCTTCACCGATGTGGATGCGCAGTTCTGGGTCAACCAGATCGACAGCAATGGCCTGGTGACCGCCAGCGAACGCCTGAAGCAGGAAAGCCACACCAAGAACGGCCAGCTCAACTACCTCGACAACGGTCACCTGGCCCTGCTGATCAAGATCACCTCGCTGTCGGCCCCCGCGCCGCGCGAGGCGCCTCCTGAAATCGTGGACTGACAGAAGTCCCTATGCCCCCGACCCTGACCAAACCCCTGGCGCCTTCCTGGGTCAGCCGATTCAAGGAACAAGCCCTGGAGCGTGGCCGCCGCTACGCCCTGGAGAACCGCGTCAGGATCGTCCAGGCCGGCGACAGCGTCATCACCGCCAGTTGCGAAGGTTCGGGGGGCAACGTCTATCGACAGACCATCAGCCTGCGCGAGTCGGCCAAGAACACCTTGCTGATGGTCGAAGCCTCCTGCACCTGCCCGGTGCGCAGCAATTGCAAACACATCGCCGCGGTGCTGCTGAAAATCGAGGAAACCCTGGCCTACCCGGCAGCAGCGAAAGACGCCGAGCTGCTGGAAAAACTCCAGGCCGTGCTGGAAAACCGCAGCCCCGCCCCGCTGCCGCAACAGATCGTCGACAACGTGCAGCCAATACCCCGGCTGTGGCTGGCCAGCATCGAGTTCAGCGCCTTCGAACCGCGCAACGGCAAGATGCAGCGCTACATCCAGCACCGTGCCGCGCTGTCGTTCAGCTACCTGGAGGAATACGTCAGCGGGCAGAAAAACGCCGACGTGCTGATTCGCCAGGAACACCAGACCCTGCGCATCAAGCGCCAGCCGGAAGTCGAACAACGCTATCGCGAACAGTTGCGGGCCTTGGGTTTCAAGATCGCCACCCGGCAGAGCAAGGCCCTGCCGGAAAGCGCTGGCGAGCTGTATGAAATGGTCAACGACAGCGCCTGGCTGACCTTCACCCTCAACGAATTGCCCAAGCTGCGCACCCAGGGCTGGGAGCTGCAGATCGACGACGACTTCGGCTTCGACCTGACCGCCGTGGACGACTGGTACGCCACGGTGGACGAAGCGCCGGGGCGCGACTGGTTCGACCTGGAACTGGGCATCATCGTCAACGGCGAGCGCCTGAGCCTGCTGCCGATCCTGCTCAACCTGATGCGCTCCCACACCGAAATCCTCAACCCGGAACGCCTGGCCAAACGCCGGGATGACGAACTGATCCTGGTAAATATTCCCGGGCGTCCCAACTCGCCCAACGGTCCCCTGCAAGTGGCGCTACCCTACGGCCGGCTGAAGCCGGTGCTGGCCACCCTCGGTGAGTTCTATCTGCAGGAGCCCGGCGAAACTACATTGCGCCTGAGCAGTGCCGACGCGACCCGCCTCAATCCGTTGGAAGACCTGCCCCTGCTCTGGGAGGGCGGCGAACATATCCGCTCCTTCGCCCAACGGCTGCGGGATATCAAGGATTACTCGGCCCCCGCGCCAGAAGGCCTGAACGCCACCCTGCGCCCCTATCAACTCGAAGGCCTGAGCTGGATGCAGTCCCTGCGCCAGCTGGAAGTCGGCGGCATCCTGGCCGACGACATGGGCCTGGGCAAAACCCTGCAGACCCTGGCCCACGTGCTCAGCGAAAAAAACGCCGGGCGCCTGGACCGGCCGTGCATGGTGGTGATGCCCACCAGCCTGATCCCCAACTGGCTCGACGAGGCGGCGCACTTCACGCCGCAGCTCAGGGTCCTGGCCCTGTATGGCGCTGGCCGCAAGAAGCACTTCGCCCGACTGGCCGACTACGACCTGATCCTCACCACCTACGCGCTGCTGCCCAAGGATGTCGAGCAGCTCGCCGCCCTGCCCCTGCATGTCCTGGTGCTGGATGAGGCGCAATACATCAAGAACCCGTCGAGCAAGGCGGCCCAGGCCGCGCGCGCGCTCAACGCCCGGCAGCGCCTGTGCCTGAGCGGCACGCCCCTGGAGAATCACCTGGGCGAGCTGTGGTCGCTGTTCCACTTCCTGCTGCCCGGCTGGCTGGGAGACGTGAAGAGCTTCAATCGCGACTACCGCGTGCCGATCGAAAAGCACGCCAGCGAAGTGCGCCTGCAGCACCTCAACGGGCGGATCAAGCCCTTCCTGCTGCGCCGCACCAAGGAACAGGTGGCCACCGAGCTGCCACCCAAGACCGAGATCATCCACTGGGTGGAGCTCAATGAAGCCCAGCGCGATGTGTACGAAACCATGCGCCTGGCCATGGACAAGAAAGTCCGCGACGAGATCACCCGCAAGGGCGTGGCCCGCAGCCAGATCATCATTCTTGAGGCGCTACTGAAACTGCGCCAGGTGTGTTGCGACCTACGCCTGGTCAACGAAGACGCGGTGCCGACGCGAGGCAGCTCCTCCGGCAAGCTCGACAGCCTGATGGAGATGCTCGAGGAGCTGTTCGACGAGGGCCGGCGCATCCTGCTGTTCTCGCAATTCACCTCGATGCTGAGCCTGATCGAGGCCGAGCTGAAGCGGCGCAACGTCGCCTATGCCCTGCTGACCGGGCAGACCCGCGACCGCCGCACGCCGGTCAGGGACTTCCAGAGCGGCAAGCTGCAGATCTTCCTGATCAGCCTGAAAGCTGGCGGCGTCGGCCTCAACCTGACCGAAGCCGATACCGTGATCCACTACGACCCCTGGTGGAACCCGGCCACGGAAAACCAGGCCACCGACCGCGCCTATCGGATCGGCCAGGAGAAGCCGGTGTTCGTCTACAAGTTGATTGCCCGCGGCACGGTGGAAGAGAAAATCCAGCACCTGCAACAGGAGAAGTCCGACCTGGCGGCGGGCGTGCTGGATGGGCGCAAGGCCGGGGACTGGAAGCTGCAGAGCGAAGACATCGAAGCCCTCTTCGCCCCGCTGCCCGACAAGAAAGGCGGACGCTGATCTGTAGCCGCTGGCGCAGCCTGTGATCGGCTGCGCAGCAGGCGTGAATACGCGGATTCAGGTTTTGCGAGCGCTACGCGCTCGATCGCAGCCTTTACCAGCGGCTACAGGTTTGCCGCGAGGACCCGCGCCAGCGTCGACTTCACCTTGCCCATGCCGTCCTGCAACGCCTGTTCGATCTCGGCCATGGTAATCACCGCAGCGGACTTGCCCGCCGCCGGGTTCACCACCAGCGCCAGGCAGGCGTAGTCCAGCTCCAGCTCACGGGCCAGCGCCGCTTCCGGCATGCCGGTCATGCCGACGATGTCGCAGCCGTCACGCTCCAGGCGGGCGATCTCCGCCACGGTCTCCAGGCGCGGGCCCTGGGTGCAGGCGTACACACCCTGGCTGCTGAATTCACAGCCCTCGACCTCCAGCGCGACAATCAACTGCTGGCGCAGCGACTCGCTGTAGGGATAGCTGAAGTCGATGTGGGTGACCTGCTCCAGGTCGTCGGCAAAGTAGGTGTGCTCGCGACCGCTGGTGTAGTCGATCAGTTGATGCGGCACGCAGAAATGCCCGGAGCCCATCGCCGGATGAATGCCACCCACCGCGTTGACCGCCAGGACCGCCTCGGCGCCAGCCTGCTTCAACGCCCAGAGGTTGGCCCGATAGTTCACCTGATGCGGCGGCAAGCGATGCGGATGACCGTGGCGCGCCAGAAACAACACCTCGCGCCCGGCGTATTCACCCTTCTGGATATCCGCCGACGGAGCGCCATAAGGCGTGTCCAGGGGCAAGGATTGGTGAATGCTCAAGCCTTCGAGCCGGGTCAGGCCGGTACCGCCGATAATCGCGTAAACCGTCATCGCAAAGTCCTTAATCGATCAGCTGGGCATCCTTGAGTGCGCCGAGCGCCGCCAGCCAGCGCGGATCCTGGCGATAGTCGGTGCAAGCGAACGCCTGGCCGCGCATCCGCGCGATACGCGCCGATGGTTTCACCTTCAGTCGCTGGGCCGCGCTCAAGGCCAGCTCGGCCGCTGCCCGGTCGTTACACACCAGGCCCATGTCGCAACCGGCCGACAGCGCCGCTTCGATCCGGCTCGCGGCATCGCCCACCACATGCGCACCGGCCATCGACAGGTCGTCACTGAAAATGACGCCGTCGAACTGCAATTCACCGCGCAGGATCTCTTGCAGCCAACGGCGGGAGAACCCGGCCGGCTGGGCATCGACCTGAGGGTAGATGACGTGAGCCGGCATCACCGCCGCCAATTGCTTGCTCAGGCGCGCAAAAGGCACCAGGTCCTTGGCGCGAATCTCGTCGAGGCTGCGCTCGTCGTTGGGGATCGCCACGTGGGAGTCCGCCTCGGCCCAGCCGTGCCCGGGGAAATGCTTGCCCGTGGCCGCCATGCCGGCGCTGTTCATGCCACGGATAAAGGCACCTGCCAGCAACGCGGCGCGCTCGGGGTCGCCCTCGAAGGAACGGGTGCCCACCACGGCGCTGCGCTGATGATCGAGGTCCAGCACCGGCGCGAAGCTCAGGTCCAAGCCGACTGCCAACACTTCGGTGGCCATGATCCAGCCGCACTGCTCGGCCAGGTACTCGGCATTCGGGTTGTCGGCGATGGCGCGCATGGCTGGCAGCCGCACGAAGCCTTGGCGCAGGCGTTGCACGCGGCCGCCCTCCTGATCCACCGCCAGCAGCAGGTCCGGGCGAATCGCCCGAATCGACGCACTCAGCTCACGCACCTGTCGCGGGTGCTCGATATTGCGGGCAAAGATGATCAGCCCACCCACTTCGGGCTGGCGCAGGAGCTGGCGATCTTCGGCCGTCAGCCAGGTACCGGCGACATCCACCATCAAGGAGCCTTGCAGGCCTGTGGTCATAGCAATTCCTTAGTAACGAAGTGCGCGCACGGCATCGCAAAGGGTGCTGGCGTGGCGCGGACGCACGAGTCCATTGCCGGCGGCAAAGCCCGGCAAGCGACGATCGGCGAAAGGTGTGAAGATAGGTAGGAAACGAGAGTCGACATGGGCGGCTAGCTTAGCGGATGTAAGCTGCCGCGCCCACCCGGACGGTCAGGCCTTGGCGACCGCCGGAGTCGATTTGCTGCGCGGCTTGAGCTGCGCAGTGGCCATGGCATCGTCGGTGACCCCGGTTTCGGCGCGCATGCCGGCCGCGAGGAACGGCACCATCAGGCGCATCACCTGCTCGATCGAGGTATTGACCCCGAAGTCGGTCTCGGCAATCGCACGCAAGGCCTTGATCCCCGACATGCTGAACGCCGCGGCACCCAGCATGAAGTGCACACGCCAGAACAGTTCGATCGGTGGAATGCGTGGCGCGGCTTCGTTGACCAGCAGCATGTAGCGGCGGAATACCTTGCCGTACATGTCTTCCAGATAACGCCGCAGGTGCCCCTGACTCTGGCTGAAGGCCAGGCCCAGAAGGCGCATGAAGATGGACAGATCGTTGCCGCTGCGAGGCTGGACCACCAGGGCCTGCTCGACGAGGATTTCCAGCAGCTCTTCGAGGCTTGGCTTGCTGTCCGGCTTGGCCGAACGCCGCTCCAGCTCACGGTCGAGGCTGATGCAGAACGGCCCGAGGAAGCGCGAGAACACTGCCTGGATCAGGGCCTTCTTGGAACCGAAATGATAATTCACCGCCGCCAGGTTGACCCCGGCCTTGCTGGTGATCAGCCGCAATGAGGTTTCGGCAAAACCTTTTTCCGCGAACAACTGCTCGGCAGCATCGAGAATGCGTTCAACGGTTTCCGACTGGGCCATGGCTACTCCGCCTGACAAACACTTGTTTGAAACATACGTTTCAGCCCCAGTCTTGTCAAGCCTGCCTGTCCGTTTTGCGGCCGGTCAGTCAGCTATTTAACCATACCTGCCGCTTCCTGTAGCCAGCCACGCGACACCAGGCATGCGCAGCGGCGACCCGACCGTCCAGCGGCGACTGGAAAAAGGAGGATTGCCAAGCGCCATTCACTGTATATAATTCCAGTCACTGTATAAAAAGACAGAGCGATCGACATGCTAAAACTGACGCCACGCCAAGCTGAGATTCTGGCTTTTATCAAACGTTGCCTCGAAGACAACGGCTACCCACCGACCCGCGCGGAAATCGCCCAGGAACTGGGTTTCAAGTCGCCCAACGCCGCCGAAGAACACCTCAAGGCGCTGGCCCGCAAGGGTGCGATCGAAATGACTCCAGGCGCCTCCCGCGGCATTCGCATCCCGGGGTTCGAAGCCAAGCCCGACGACTCCAGCCTGCCCATCATCGGCCGGGTTGCCGCCGGCGCGCCGATCCTCGCCGAGCAGCACATCGAAGAGTCCTGCAATATCAACCCGGCCTTCTTCCATCCACGCGCGGACTACCTGCTGCGGGTTCACGGCATGAGCATGAAGGACATCGGCATCTTCGATGGCGACCTGCTGGCGGTGCACACCACTCGCGAGGCCCGCAATGGCCAGGTCGTCGTCGCCCGCATTGGCGACGAAGTCACCGTGAAACGCTTCAAGCGCGAAGGCAGCAAAGTCTGGCTGATTGCCGAAAACCCTGAGTTCGCCCCTATCGAAGTCAACCTGAAAGATCAGGACCTGGTGATCGAAGGCTTGAGTGTCGGCGTCATTCGCCGCTAAAGGAGGCTCTATGCAGTTCCCTCACACACCACAGCATGCACAACTGCCACTGTTCGAAGCGTTCATGGCTCAACCCCTGGCGCCCATCCTCAAAGAGGTAGTCGAATCGCCCTGGAGCAACGAACCGGAAGCCTTCAGTGAACTGTCGTTACGCGGTGCCGCCGGGAACTGCCTGAGCCTGCTCGCGCCTATCCTCAGGGAACTGAGCCAGGACCAGGACGCGCGCTGGCTGACATTGATTGCCCCGCCGGCAAGCCTGACCCAGGCCTGGTTGCGAGATGCCGGCCTGAACCGCGAACGGATCCTGCTGCTGCACCCGCGCGGCGCCCAAAGCGCGCAACAACTGGCTTGCGAGGCTCTGCGCCTGGGACGCAGCCACACCGTCGTCAGCTGGCTCAATCCATTGAACAGCAGCGTCCGTCAGCAACTTATCAGCGCAGCCCGCACGGGCGACGCACAAAGCCTGAATATTCGTCTGGGCTGACCGCTAGAAGCGTCGATGGACACGCTTGAATGACACAAGGCTTCTCCAGGATTGAGAAGCCGAAAGGAGGCGACGAACGACAGCAAAAAAACCGACAAACGGACTCAGTGAAGAATCCGTGGTCCCTCTTCTTTCTCCAATTCGCCTTCAACCAGGCGACCCGCCATCTGCACACCCACGCTCAACATGGCCTTGGCCACCTCGACATGCTGGCCTTGCAAAAAGGCTTTGGCATCCTCTGAAAAGTCCAGAGTGACCAGAGAACCCTCGTCCTCAGCCCTGCGCAGCTCGATACGACCGTCTGGCAATTCGACAATTTCTAGAAAGGACGTTGGCATAAAGGTCTGTTCTCCACGAAAGGCCGGGATTATATCAGTCATCACCCCGACCTCGCGCGGGCCCAAGCGGTTTTCTTTATTTGCCCGGGGTTACGTGCAGGCATTTGTCACAGAAATTCGATTTGCAATCAGAACTGGCAACGGCTTCCTAAGCGGAAAAACCGCGTAATGACCTGTTTCTTGTTAATGGCGCGCTGACCATCGAGCTTGGGAGCATCTGGACGCCGTTGTTGAACGCCTACTCATCCTTGAATGATGGGTCGTACCAGCAACTCAACACTCATTCAGACCGTCACGGAAGCGTATAGCCAAAGCCTTGAGGTTCTGACGCCATTGCTCCAGCTCTTCCCGGCTCAGCTCCGGCGCCTGCTCTTCTTCATCGAGGTTCACTGCGACGATCAGCGGCTGGGTGACATCGCCCTTGGGTTTATGCGGTACCCGCGGTGGCTGGAACATCGCCGAATGGGCAGCCAGCAGCTTCGCCAGCCAGGTTTCCGGGTTATGGGCCAGCTCCACCAACTCGGCCAGCTCGGGGATGGCGATGCTTTCCAGCACCTCGCAGGTCAGCAGCAGCTCCGCGCGAGGCGCATTGGCCTGCGGGAGGCGATAGAAGCCAGCGATTTCATGGCACAAGCCAAGCAGCGCGCCGTATAGATGAAACAGCACCGACTCTCGCCCTGCCTGTACCAGCGCCTGAGCATTCATTGCCCCGCCCGCTTCGGCTCGCGCCAAGGCTTCCAGCGACAGGCCGGCGAAGTAAATTTTCTGGTTTGTACGGGTATAGAGTTCGTGGGCCATGACGGCAATCTCCACAACGAATAGATAACAGCGGGCTGGCCGTACAGTGTCGTGGAACACTCCAGCCCACCGCAAGCCCAAAAGAAAGGCCGCGTACCCTTAGAAGTTTACGCGGCCTGTCAGAAGCGTCCGATGCGGACCTTAACGCTTGTCTTCGACTTTCCAGCTACCACCGTCGTAGAACGCACGCCAGCCGGTCGGCTTGCCGTCGACTTCGGTCTGCACGTACTGCTCCTTGGTCTTGCGGCTGTAGCGAATCACCGCCGGACGACCCTCCGGGTCCTTCTTCGGCGCTTCGCAGAGGAAGTGATACTTCGGATCGATCTCGTCCTTGTGCGGGATCAGCTCGAGCACCAGCGGTGCGCGGGTCTCACGGTTTTTCGGGAACTGGCTGGCCGCCAGGAACAGACCCGAAGCCCCGTCGCGCAGGATATAGGTGTCGTTGACCTTCTCGCATTTCAGCTCGGGCATCTTCACCGGGTCCATCTTCGGCGGCGCCGCGTCACCGCTCTTGAGCAGCTTGCGGGTGTTCTTGCAGGTCGGGTTGGTACACCCGAAGAACTTGCCGAAACGACCGGTCTTGAGCTGCATCTCGCTGCCGCACTTGTCGCACTCCAGGCTCGGACCTTCGTAGCCCTTGATACGATAGCTGCCCTCTTCGATCTCGTAGCCCGCGCAATCCGGGTTGTTACCGCAGATGTGCAGCTTGCGTTTCTCGTCCAGCAGATAGGCGTCCATCGCCGTGCTGCAGATCGGGCAACGGTGCTTGCCGCGCAGTACCAGCGACTCGGATTCACCCTCGTCGTCTGCGGCGATCTCGTCGCCCGGTAC
This sequence comes from Pseudomonas sp. B3G-3, assembly GCF_028640915.1. NCBI lineage: Bacteria > Pseudomonadati > Pseudomonadota > Gammaproteobacteria > Pseudomonadales > Pseudomonadaceae > Pseudomonas > Pseudomonas sp. B3G-3. The sequence goes on from NZ_JAQZAB010000127.1 coordinate 137,398, forward strand.
CAGGTTGACCGTCGCCTTGCAGCGTTCTTTCGGTGGCAGGCTGTAACCCGAACAACCGAGGAACACACCAGTGGACGCCGTACGAATCTGCATCGGACGACCACAGGTGAGGCACGGGATATCGGTCATCACCGGCTGGTTGGCGCGCATGCCGCTGTCGCTGCCTTCGGCCACTTCGAGCTTCTTCTTGAAGTCGCCGTAGAACTCGTCGAGGACGTTTTTCCAGTCGCGCTCGCCCTGGGCCACGTCATCGAGGTGCTCTTCCATGCCGGCAGTGAAGCCGTAGTCCATCAGGTTGGAGAAACTCTCGGACAGACGCTCGGTGACGATGTCGCCCATCTTTTCCGAATAGAAACGACGGTTGTGCAGCGCCACGTAGCCACGGTCCTGGATGGTGGAAATGATCGCCGCGTAGGTCGAAGGACGACCGATGCCACGCTTTTCCATTTCCTTGACCAGGCTGGCTTCGGAGTAACGCGCCGGCGGCTTGGTGAAGTGCTGGCTCGGGTCGAGCTTGATCAGCTTCAGCACATCGCCCTGCGCCATGTCCGGCAGGACATCGTCGTCGCCCGGCTTGCTCATCTGCGGCATGACCCGGGTGTAACCGTCGAACTTGAGGATACGGCCCTTGGCACGCAGCTCGAAGCCACCAGCGGCGACGCTGACGGTGGTCGACAGGTATTGCGCCGGCAGCATCTGGCAGGCCACGAACTGGCGCCAGATCAGCTCGTAGAGGCGCTCGGCGTCACGTTCCATGCCCGACAGCTTGCTTGGGTGGGTATTCACATCGGACGGCCGAATCGCTTCGTGCGCCTCCTGGGCCCCTTCCTTGCTGCTGTAGAAGTTCGGCGAGGACGGCAGGTACTTGTTGCCGAACTCTTCTTCGATATAGGTCCGCGCCATCGTCAGGGCATCAGCCGAGAGATTGGTCGAGTCGGTACGCATATAAGTGATGTAACCGGCTTCATACAGACGCTGGGCCATCATCATGGTTTTCTTCACCCCGAAGCCCAGGCGGTTGCTCGCGGCCTGCTGCAGGGTAGAAGTAATGAACGGGGCCGACGGCTTGCTGCTGGTCGGTTTGTCTTCGCGCTTGGCGATGGTGTAGGTCGAAGCCTTGAGCTTCTCCAGCGCCGCCATGGCCTGGGCTTCGTTCAGCGGCTTGAAGGCCTCGCCGTTTTCACGGGCCACTTCGAAGCGCACATTGGCGCCCTTGGCGGTGCCGAGGTCGGCATGAACTTCCCAGTACTCTTCAGGGATGAAGGCACGGATTTCGCGCTCGCGCTCCACCACCAGCTTCACCGCCACCGATTGCACACGACCGGCAGACAGGCCACGGGCAATTTTGGCCCACAGCAGCGGCGAAACCATGTAACCCACCACGCGGTCGAGGAAGCGACGCGCCTGCTGGGCGTTGACCCGATCGATATCCAGCTCGCCCGGCTGGGAGAAGGCTTCCTGGATCGCCTTCTTGGTGATTTCGTTGAACACCACGCGCTTGTAGCGGCTGTCATCCCCACCAATGGCTTCCCGCAGGTGCCAGGCAATGGCCTCCCCTTCGCGGTCCAAGTCCGTTGCGAGATAGATGGTGTCGGCATCCTTGGCGAGCCGGCGCAGCTCTTCGATGACTTTTTCCTTGCCTGGAAGGATCTCGTACTTGGCTTTCCAGCCGTGGTCCGGATCGACTCCCATGCGCGAGACCAGTTGCTTGCGCGCCTTCTCCTTGGCCGACAGCGCCGGTGCTTCACCAGCAGCCGCCTTGCCACGCTTGGCGGCAGGCTCTTTGGCGGCGCTCGCCGAACCACTGGTGGGCAGGTCTCGGATATGGCCGATACTCGACTTCACCACGTATTGGTTACCCAAGTACTTGTTGATGGTCTTGGCCTTAGCCGGGGATTCCACAATGACCAGCGATTTGCCCATGGATCGGAAAATTCCTGAATTCGAGAAGTGAGAGGCGGTTGGCGCCTGACGCGGCACCGCTATATATAGTGGCAACAAGGTGAGGTCAAGCGCAGGGTTCTGCGCGACCTCGGCTCATGGCCGTGAAAAAAGACTGGGTTCGGCCTGCACCAAAGCAAAGCGTGGCACCTGCTCGCCGTCAACTTCGACCGACTCCAGGAACATGCTCAAGGGGCGCACCCAAAAGCCGTAATCGCCATACAGGGCTTGATAGAACACCACTTCCTCTTCCGTCTCGGAATGCCGCGCCACGCTGAAAACGCGGTACTGCGGTCCCTTGTAATGCTGATAGAGCCCGGGTTGTAATTGCATGTTCTGGCCCTCGCGCAAAATAAAAAATAATAAATCTTCAGAAAAACAAAAACCGGGGCACTGGGCCCCGGCTTCCATCAACGCAACGCTTAAACGCGTTCGAAGACGGTGGCAATACCCTGACCGAGGCCAATGCACATGGTGGACACGCCAAAGGTGCCGCCATTCTGCTTCATGACATTGAGCAAGGTGCCGGAGATACGCGCACCGGAACAACCGAACGGGTGACCCAGGGCGATCGCGCCGCCGTGCAGGTTAACCTTCTCGTCCATCTTGTCGAGCACTTTCAAATCTTTCAGCACTGGCAGAGCCTGCGCCGCGAAAGCTTCGTTGAGCTCGAAGAAGTCGATATCGGCAATTCCCAGGCCCGCGCGCTTCAGTGCTTTCTGCGTGGCCGGTACTGGACCATAGCCCATGATCGCCGGATCCACACCCGCCACCGCCATCGAGCGGATCACCGCCAGCGGCTGGATGCCCAGGTCCTGGGCGCGCTGCGCCGACATCACGATCATGCACGAAGCACCATCGGTGATCTGCGACGAAGTACCGGCAGTCACGGTACCGCCCTTCGGATTGAAGGCCGGCTTGAGGGCCGCCAGGCTTTCCAGGGTGGTCTCGGGACGAATGGTTTCGTCGTAGTCGAACAGCTTCAGGAAACCGTTCTCGTCGTAACCCTGCATCGGGATGATCTCGTCCTTGAACTTGCCTTCCACCGTCGCCTTGTGGGCGAGCTGATGGGAACGCACGCCAAAGGCGTCCTGCTGTTCACGAGTGATGCCGTGCATCTTGCCGAGCATCTCGGCGGTCAGGCCCATCATGCCCGAGGCTTTCGCCGCGTACAGGGACATGTGCGGGTTCGGGTCGACGCCATGCATCATGCTCACGTGGCCCATATGCTCGACGCCGCCAACCACGAATACGTCACCGTTGCCGGTCATGATTGCCTGGGCGGCGGTGTGCAGCGCGCTCATCGACGAGCCACACAGGCGGCTGACGGTCTGGCCGGCCGAGGTGTGCGGGATCTGGGTCATCAGCGACGCCATGCGCGCGATGTTCCAGCCCTGCTCCAGGGTCTGGTTCACACAGCCCCAGATCACGTCCTCGACTTCCGCCGGATCGACCTTGGAGTTGCGTTCCAGCAATTTGCTGATCAGGTGCGCCGACATGTCTTCGGCGCGGGTGTTGCGGTGCATGCCGCCCTTGGAGCGGCCCATCGGAGTACGACCGAAGTCGACAATCACGACGTCTCTAGGATTCAAGCTCATATATTCACTCTCGCTCTAGTAGGGGGCGCTTAACCGAAGAAGCTCTGGCCGTTCTTGGCCATCTCGCGCAGCTTCGCGGTCGGGTGGTACAGCGCGCCCAGATCGGCGTACTGGTCGGCCAGGGCAACGAACTCGGCAACACCGATCGAGTCGATGTAGCGCAGCGCACCGCCACGGAATGGAGGGAAACCAATACCGTACACCAGGCCCATATCGGCTTCGGCCGCGGTCTCGACGATGCCGTCTTCCAGGCAACGAACGGTTTCCAGGCACAGCGGGATCATCATCCAGTTGACGATGTCCTCGTCAGTGACTTCACGCTGCTCGTACACGATAGGCTTGAGCACTTCCAGCACCGACGGGTCGGCCACTTTCTTCTGCTTGCCTTTCTTGTCGGCCTCGTAGGCGTAGAAACCCTTGCCGTTCTTCTGGCCCAGACGCTTGGCTTCGTAGAGCACATCGATAGCCGAACGGCGATCGTCTTTCATGCGATCCGGGAAACCTTCGGCCATCACGTCACGACCGTGGTGGCCGGTGTCGATGCCGACCACGTCCATCAGGTAGGCCGGGCCCATCGGCCAGCCGAATTTTTCCATGACCTTGTCGATGCGCACGAAGTCCACACCGGCGCTGACCAGCTTGGCGAAACCGCCGAAGTACGGGAACAGCACGCGGTTGACCAGGAAGCCCGGGCAGTCGTTGACCACGATCGGGTTCTTGCCCATTTTCTTGGCGTAGGCAACGGTGGTGGCCACGGCCAGCTCGCTGGACTTCTCGCCACGGATGACTTCGACCAGCGGCATCATGTGCACCGGGTTGAAGAAGTGCATGCCGACGAAGTTTTCCGGACGCTTGAGGGCCTTGGCCAGCAGGCTGATGGAAATGGTCGAGGTGTTCGAAGCGAGGATGGTGTCCTCTTTGACCTGGTCTTCGACTTCGGCCAGAACCGCTTGCTTGACCTTAGGGTTCTCGACGACCGCTTCGACCACCAGGTCGACGTGGCCGAAGTCACCGTAGGACAGCGTAGGACGAATGCCGTTGAGCACCTCGGCCATCTTCGCCGCGGTCATGCGACCTTTATCGACACGGCCGACCAGCAGCTTGGCGGCTTCCGCCAGGCCTTGCTCGATACCGTGTTCGTTGATGTCTTTCATCAGGATCGGCGTGCCTTTGGACGCCGACTGATAGGCGATACCGCCACCCATGATGCCGGCACCCAGTACGGCGGCCTGCTTCACATCGTGGGCGATTTCGTCATAGGCCTTGGCCTTTTTCTTCAGCTCCTGATCATTCAGGAACAGACCGATCAGGCTCTGCGCGGCAGAAGTCTTGGCCAATTTGACGAAGCCCGCGGCCTCGACTTCCAGCGCCTTGTCTCGACCGAAGTTGGCGGCTTTCTGGATGGTCTTGATGGCTTCGACCGGCGCCGGGTAGTTCGGGCCAGCCTGGCCGGCGACAAAACCCTTGGCGGTTTCGAAGGACATCATCTGTTCGATGGCGTTGAGCTTGAGCTTTTCTAGCTTCGGCTGACGCTTGGCCTTGTAGTCGAACTCGCCGGAGATGGCGCGCTTGACGGTGGCCAGAGCCGCTTCATGCAGTTTTTCCGGGGCAACGACAGCGTCGACGGCGCCGACTTTCAGTGCGTCTTCAGCACGGTTTTCCTTGCCGGCGGCAATCCATTCGATGGCGTTGTCGGCACCGATGATGCGTGGCAGGCGAACGGTACCGCCGAAGCCCGGGTAGATACCCAGCTTGACTTCCGGCAGGCCGATCTTGGCGCTGGAGGACATGACGCGATAGTCAGCTGCCAGGCACATTTCCAGACCACCGCCCAGCGCGATGCCATTGATCGCGGCAACGGTCGGAACGTTGAGGTCTTCGAAATCGCTGAAAATCTTGTTGGCTTCGAGGTTGCCTGCGACAAGCTCTGCATCCGGCAGCTTGAAGTTGTCGACAAATTCGGTGATGTCGGCGCCGACGATGAAGACGTCCTTGCCACTGCTGACGATCACACCCTTGACCGACGCATCTGCCTTGATGGCGTCTACGGCCGAACGCAATTCGTTCAGGGTAAGACGGTTGAACTTGTTGACGGACTCACCCTTGAGGTCGAAATTCAATTCGACGATGCCACTTTCAAGAGCCTTAACCGTGATGGCTTTACCTTCGTAAATCATCAACTGATCTCCACGATATGGAAGCTGAACAGTACACGTCGGACGCTAACTTCTGACTCGGCAACGACGTTTCCATCGATGCTACGCCAATCCGCCAGGCACACCCGCCAACGCGATAGTCGGGATTCTGGAAGAGCCGTCTGGTAATACAAACGCTCAATTCATACGCCCGTTTGATTTGGGTACGCCACATTCAGGCAAAATCCGACAATTGTCAATCGCCCAAAAGGTTGTTTAAAACGCGACTTCTTAGTCATTCCAGACGGGCACGCACCATCAACAAGCTTGCTCATCTCAGGACATTCATAGAATCAATCTTTAGAAAAGTCGCCCTAATACGTGGCCCCCGTAACCGATTCGCGGCTACGCTGGCACAATCCTGGAGCAAAAATATGGATGCCTGGCCGAAAACCAGGCGTAAGATCGGCGACAACTCTATCCCCGACGGTCAGAACCAGGGGATCAGAAAGGATTTACCGGCCTGCCTGGCCAACCCCGCCCGACCCTGTCGGGCTTTTTATTGCCTGTTTTTCAACAACCTGGCCATTGCAGCGCAGGTCATGCTTCACGCCAGCGCCTTGAGTACCGCGGCAATGTCTTGCAAAACACTGGCTTCGCCACGTTCGCCCCAATACAAGACGATCATCTGCCGGTCGGCCTCGACCTTGAACACATTGGCCGGCAGCGTGCGAAAGTGCTCGAGCAAGGCCGGGTCCGCACAGGCTTCCCGCCATTGGTTGACCCACATGCCCGGCGCACTTTGCCAGTAGGCCCAGCAGGCCGGCTGTGTACCGCGCCGCGGCCGATGGTATTGCGCACAGGGGCTTGGAGGCTGCGGATCCATCCAGTGCGGCCATTCCTGAGGCGCCAGTTGCATGCCCAGCCCCATGCGTCGCGCCTCCATGCGCAGGGCGATCTGCCCGCTCTGGCGGCGCGACGGGCGCAACCAGGCCAGCGGACTCAAGACCACCGCGAGGATTGACACCACTATCCAGACCGTCATATCTGTACTCCCGATTCTTGATGAGCCGATTGATCCAGGTCGGAACCAATCCGCTTGAAACCAGCCATACTTGAAGCTATTGCAATCCTCAGGAGGAGCACCTCATGCCCTACCACCATATTCTGGTCGCCGTAGATCTAACCGAAGAGTGCGATCCTGTTATCCACCGGGCCCGCGAGCTGTCGGTCAGCAACAGCGCCAAATTGTCCCTGGTGCATATTGTCGAGCCGATGGCCATGGCGTTCGGCGGCGACGTGCCGATGGACCTGTCCCAATTGCAACAGCAGCAGTTCGACCAGGCCAAGGAACGCCTCGATCGCCTCATCACCAAATACCCCGAGCTGTCCAAGGAATACAGCCACCTGACCTATGGCCAGCCACGCCAGGAAATCCACCATCTGGCCAAGGAACAGGAATGCGACCTGATCGTGGTCGGCAGCCATGGCCGCCACGGCCTGGCCCTGCTATTGGGCTCGACCGCCAACGACGTGCTGCACGGCGCCCCTTGCGACGTGCTGGCCGTGCACCTGGTCAAACGCTGAGCCCGCCGCAGGCAGAATTCTCCGCCCGCACCGGCCCTGCAAAAAGCCCGACATGAATGTCGGGCTTTTTTATTGACGCCAGGTCACTCAGGCATCCAGCTCGGCCCAGCGCTCGACCATCACGTCCAGTTCAGCGTTGAGCTGTTCCAACTGGGCGATGACTGCCGTGGTCTCGGCCGCAGGACGCTGATAGAAGCCGGCGTCGGCCATCTCCGCTTCCACGCTGGCGATCTGCTGCTCCATGGCTTCGATCTGGCCAGGCAACGCTTCGAGCTCCCGCTGCAACTTGTAGCTGAGCTTCTTCTTGGCCGCAGGCGCTTCCTGTGCTGCAGCAGGTGCCGCCGCGACGGGCGCAACCACCGCCGAGTTCAGCTCGGCCTTGCCGGACTTGTTCTCGGTCACACCCAGCAGGCGTGGCGAACCGCCCTGGCGCAGCCAGTCCTGATAACCGCCGACGTATTCGCGGACCTTGCCTTCGCCTTCGAACACCAGGGTGCTGGTCACCACGTTATCGAGGAATGCCCGGTCGTGGCTGACCATCAGCACGGTGCCCTGGAAGGTCAGCAACACCTCTTCCAGCAGCTCGAGGGTTTCCACGTCCAGGTCGTTGGTCGGTTCGTCGAGCACCAGCAGGTTGGCCGGCTTGCTGAACAGCTTGGCCAGCAGCAGGCGGGCACGCTCGCCACCGGACAGCGCCTTGACCGGTGTGCGGGCACGCTGCGGGCTGAACAGGAAATCGCCGAGGTAGCTGAGCACGTGACGGCTCTGGCCATCGATATCGATAAAGTCGCGACCTTCGGCGACGTTGTCGATCACGGTCTTTTCCAGGTCCAGCTGGTGACGCAACTGGTCGAAGTACGCCACGTCGATACGCGTACCCTCCTCGACCTTGCCGCTGCTCGGCACCAGGCCGCCCAGCATCAATTTGAGCAGCGTGGTCTTGCCGGTACCGTTGGCGCCGAGCAGGCCGATACGGTCGCCACGCTGCAGGACCATGGAGAAATTCTTGACCAGGAATGGCCCGCCCGGATGAGCGAAGCTCACGTCTTCGAGCACCATGACCTGCTTGCCGGACTTGTCGGCGGTTTCCAGCTGGATATTGGCCTTGCCGGTGCGCTCGCGACGTTCGCTGCGCTCGACACGCAGGGCCTTGAGGGCGCGCACGCGGCCTTCGTTACGGGTACGACGGGCCTTGATGCCTTGGCGAATCCAGACTTCTTCCTGGGCCAGGCGCTTGTCGAACAGCGCGTTGGCTGTCTCTTCAGCCGCCAACACTGCTTCCTTGTGCACCAGGAAGCTGGCGTAGTCGCCGTTCCAGTCGATCAGCCCACCACGGTCCAGCTCGAGAATCCGGGTCGCCAGGTTCTGCAGGAAGGAACGGTCGTGGGTAATAAAGAGGACGGCACCCTGGAAGTCCTTCAGGGCTTCTTCCAGCCAGGCGATGGCGCCGATATCCAGGTGGTTGGTCGGTTCGTCGAGCAGCAGCAGGTCCGGTTCGGACACCAGGGCCTGGGCCAGCAGGACGCGACGACGCCAGCCACCGGACAACTCGGCGAGGGTCTTGTCGGCCGGCAGCTGCAGGCGGCTCAGGGTGCTGTCCACCAGCGTCTGCAAGCGCCAGCCATCACGGGCTTCGAGGTCATGCTGGACGTGCATGAGCTTTTCCAGATCGGCATCGGTGACGATGTTCTGGCTCAGGTGGTGGTACTGCGCCAGCAGCTCGCCAACGCCATCGAGGCCCTGGGCGACGACGTCGAACACCGTCCGCTCGTCGGCCACTGGCAATTCCTGCGGCAATTCGCCGATTTTCAGACCGGGCGCGCGCCATACGGAACCGTCGTCGGGCTTCTGATCGCCCTTGACCAGCTTCAGCATGCTGGATTTGCCAGTGCCGTTACGGCCGATGATGCACACCCGCTCACCACGGGCGATCTGCCAGGACACCTTGTCCAACAACGGCATAGCGCCGAACGCAAGGGACACATCGCTGAATTTGAGCAGGGTCATGAGCTTCTCCAAAAACCGGGCGCGCATTCTACCTGAGTTGAGGCCTCAGAAGGCCGGCATTTTCAATCCTGAAGCACCCTGAACAACATTTGCAGCGAACTGGCGACAAGAGGCCGGCAAAGCTTTCACCCGTTGCTGGCAAAAGGCTAAGCTAGGGAATAATCAGTGTTGGCATTGTCGGCACTTGTCATGATTTCTCTGCCCGGATGTCTCATGCGCAGTCGCCTTTTTAGTCTTTTGTCCTGCCTGCTTCTTTCTGCCTCTGCCGTGCACACCGCTCAGGCCGCGGACCTCTCACTCCAGCGTCAATATTACGATGAAGCCAAACGCGCCCTGGCCAAGGGCGACACCGGCCCGTATTTCCGCTACCGCCAGGTCCTGGCCGACTACCCGCTCGAGCCCTACCTGGCCTACGACGAACTGACCGCCCGGCTAAAAACCGCCAGCAACGCCGAGATCGAAAAGTTTCTCCGTGAACACGGCGACCTGCCCCAGGCCAACTGGATGAGACTGCGCTGGTTGCGCTGGCTGGCCGAACGTGGCGACTGGGCCACCTTCGTCAAGTATTACGACCCCAAGCTCAACTTTACCGAACTGGACTGCCTGAACGCGCAATACCAGCTGGGCCACAACCTCAAGGCCGAAGGTTACGCCGCCACCGACAAGCTCTGGCTCAGCGGCAAATCCCTGCCGGCCACCTGCGACGCGCTGTTCGCCCAGTGGGCCACCGAAGGCCAGTTGACCGAACAAAAGCGCTGGCAGCGCGCCAAACTGGCCGCCGAAGCCCGCAACTATCCGCTGGCCAATAGCCTGGTCAAAAGCATGACCACCCTCGCCCCTCAGGGCCGACTGTTGGTGGATGTTGCCCAGAAGCCCGAGCTGCTCAGCCAGCCGTCGCGCTTCACTCCAGCCAGCGAAGCCATGTCCGACGTGGTCGGCCTGGGTCTGCGCCGCCTGGCCCGCCAGGATCCGGACAGGGCCATGGCCCTGCTCGACGGTTATGCCAGCAGCATGCACTTCTCCCGTGACGAAAAAGTGGCGATTGCCCGGGAAATCGGCCTGACCCTGGCGCGACGCTTCGACAGCCGTGGCCTGGAGGTGATGACCAAATACGATCCCGAGCTGCGCGACAACACGGTCTCCGAGTGGCGCCTGCGCCTGCTGCTGCGCCTGGCGCGCTGGGAAGATGCCTACCAGTTGACCCGCAAGCTGCCCCAGGACCTGGCGACCACCAACCGCTGGCGCTACTGGCAGGCGCGCAGCCTGGAACTGGCCGAGCCGCAAAACCCTCAGGCCCAGACCCTCTACAAGGGCCTGGCCAACGAGCGCGACTTCTATGGTTTCCTCGCGGCCGACCGCACCCAACTGCCTTATCAGCTGAACAACAAACCGCTGGTGCTCAGCCAGCAGGTGATCAACAAAGTACGCAATACGCCGGGCGTACGGCGCGCCCTGGAGTTCCATGCCCGCGGCCAGATCGTCGATGGCCGGCGTGAGTGGTACCACGTCAGCCGTCATTTCAGCCGTGACGAAATGGTCGCCCAGGCCAAGCTGGCCTACGACCTGAAATGGTACTTCCCAGCTATCCGCACCATCAGCCAGGCGAAATACTGGGACGACCTGGACATCCGCTTCCCGATGGCCCACCGCGACACCCTGGTGCGCGAAGCCAAGGTCCGTGGCCTGCACTCGAGCTGGATCTTCGCGATCACCCGCCAGGAAAGCGCGTTCATGGACGACGCTCGCTCGGGCGTCGGCGCGGCCGGCCTGATGCAACTGATGCCCGGCACCGCGAAGGAAACCGCGCGCAAGTTCAGCATCCCGCTGGCCTCGCCGCAGCAAGTGCTGAACCCGGACAAGAACATCCAGCTCGGCGCCGCCTACCTGAGCCAGGTGCACAGCCAGTTCAACGGCAACCGGGTGCTCGCGTCCGCCGCCTACAACGCCGGCCCCGGCCGCGTGCGCCAATGGCTCAGGGGCGCCGACCACCTGAGCTTCGACGTCTGGGTCGAGAGCATTCCGTTCGATGAAACCCGCCAGTACGTGCAGAACGTGCTGTCCTACTCGGTGATCTACGGCCAGAAACTCAATTCGCCACAGCCACTGGTGGATTGGCATGAGCGGTATTTCGACGATCAGTAAGCGATAACGCCCAATAAAAATGCCCGCAGCGATGCGGGCATTTTTGTTTCCAGCGCGGGCTCAGGAGGCAGCTTGGCCATCGCTGAACTGCAACGCCGCCAGGCGTGCATACAGCGGATTGCTGGCGATCAACTCCTGGTGGGTACCCACCGCCACCAGCCGGCCCTGATCCATCACCGCGATCCGGTCGGCGTTTTTCACCGTGGCCAGGCGATGGGCGATCACCAGGGTGGTGCGATTCTTCATCAGGCTCGGCAAGGCCTGCTGGATCAAATGCTCGCTCTGGGCATCCAGGGCGCTGGTGGCTTCATCCAGCAACAGGATCGGCGCATCCACCAGCAGCGCCCGGGCAATCGCCAGGCGCTGGCGCTGGCCGCCGGAAAGTCCCAGCCCCGCATCGCCGAGATGGGTCTGGTAACCCTCGGGCATTTTCTCGATGAAGTCGTGGGCGTAGGCGATCCTTGCCGCCTCCCTGACCTGCTCCGGGGTGGCCGAGGGTTTGCCATAACGAATGTTCTCCTCGATGCTGCCGAAGAACAGCGCCGGGCTTTGCGACACCAGGGCAAAACAGCGTCGCACATCCTGCGGGTCGAGCCGGGTCAAGGGCACGCCATCGAGCAGGATGCGCCCCTGCTCCGGGTCATAGAAACGCAGCAGCAGATCATAGATGGTCGACTTGCCCGCCCCCGACGGCCCGACCAGCGCCAGGGTTTCCCCCTCGCGAACCGTCAGGCTCAGGCCATCGACGGCATAACTGTCCGGACGCGATGGATAAGAGAAGCGCAGGTTCTCCAGCACCAGCTCGCCCCGCACCCGCTCGGGCAAAGCGACCAGGCCTTCATTCGGCGGCTGGATCAGGTTTTCCGAACGCAGCAACTCGGCAATCCGCTCCGCCGCGCCCGCGGCCCGTTGCAACTCGCCGATCACTTCGCTCAGGGTGCCGAAGGCACTGCCGACGATCAGGCTGTAGAAAACAAAGGCCGCCAGCTCGCCACTGGAAATGCGCCCGGCAATCACATCCATGCCGCCGACCCAGAGCATCACCCCGACCGCGCCCAGCACCAGCACGATCACCAGGGTGATCAGCCAGGCACGCTGGACGATACGCCGGCGTGCGGTGTTGAACGCCTCCTCCACCGTCAGGGCGAAACGCCGCTCATCCTGGGGCTGGTGGTTATAGGCCTGGACGGTCTTGATCTGGCCCAGGGTTTCCGCCACGTAACTGCCGACATCGGCGATACGGTCCTGGCTCAAGCGTGACAGGCTACGCACCCGGCGGCCGAAAATCAGGATCGGCACCAACACCAGGGGCAAGGCGATCACCACGATGCTGGTGAGCTTGGGGTTGGTGACGAACAGCAGCACGATGCCGCCGATGACCATCAGCGCATTGCGCAAAAACAGCGAGAGCGACGAGCCGATCACCGATTGCAGCAAGGTGGTGTCGGCGGTCAGCCGCGACTGGATCTCCGAGCTGCGATTGTTCTCATAGAAGCCCGGGTGCAGGTAGATCAGATGGTTGAACACCTGCCGACGGATGTCCGCCACGCAGCGCTCGCCAATCCACGACACCAGGTAGAAACGCACGAACGTCCCCACCGCCAGCCCCAGCACCAGCAGCAGAAACAGGCCGATGGACTGGTTGAGCAGGTCCGGTGATCCGGTCATGAAGCCCTGGTCCACCAACAGGCGGATGCCCTGCCCCATGGACAGGGTGATGCCCGCGGTCACCACCAGCGCCAGCAACGCCCCCAGGGCCTGCCAGCGATAAGGCGCGATGAAACGACTGGCCAGGCGAATCGCCCGGCGTTGACGCGAAGAAAGCATGAAGTTCATCCGGAAGCACACCTGGGAACGGCCCCGCCCCATTCACCGCTGGGTGATCCAGCACAGTCATGAGGCGCAGCCCTGTTTGTCGGAACCGATTTCCTGGAACCTGTTTTCCTGGAACCTTCTTTTCCTGGAACTTCGGTAAATCACAATGAGTCAGGTTAATTATGTCCGCTGATACTGGAGCCTAGATGCTATTGGTCTAAGGTCCGAGTGGAAGTCCACAGGCATTTCTGTTGGACTGAGGACTCCCCGGATAGAAAACGCCGTAGTGGGACCTTGCAGGGAGTTGTCACAGCTTGGTCACCTGGCGGTTTTAAAGTAAGCGCACAACCTGATGAGGAGACAGGCCATGTCCTTGCAAAACAGCAGCAATGACAAGATTGAAGTGATTCGTACCCACCCCGACCAGTCTCTGGGATGCGCCATCATCGACGCTCAGGGTCGCGAAGTACCGATCACCGAAGACATGATCCAGAACGCCTGCCGCGAACTGGAAAAGCGACTGGTCAAGCCTGCGCAGCAAGATTGACACATAGCCTCACGTCCTCTTGACCCGGCCCTGAAGCCGGGTTTTTTATGCCTGCCGGAAACGACCCGGCTCAAGACCCGATCAGCGAACCGACACCGCCCCCAGGGCCGATACGATCTGCTGCAAGCCTGGTGCTTCGCCCTGGATACGCACGGCCAACCCATCGATTTCACGTCGTGGCGGATAACCCTTGCGCAACGCATCGAAAGCCGCGCGCTGCTCGGCCACGCTGCCCACCAGGCTGCGGCGGAAATCCGCATCGTCGCGCCGCGGGTCGTAGACCGCCCGACAGATCATCGCCAGGGACCAGGCCGGGTCACTATTGGCATCGAGACTCACCTCCGACAGCCATGGCCGAGGCAGCAGGTCGCGTAAATGAATCGCTTGCGGCTGCCCAAGGTAATCGCAGAGCGCCTGATAGATCTGCGCCGTCCCGCGCTGCCGGCCATCGAGGCTGTAACCGGCGATATGCGGCGTGGCCAGCACACAGAGGTCAGCCAGGGCCACGTCGACCTGGGGTTCGCCTTCCCAGACATCCAGCACCGCCTGCAAGTCTTCACGCTCGAGCAACACCTCGCGCAGGGCGCTGTTATCCACCACCGCGCCACGGCTGGCGTTGATCAGCCAGGCGCCGGGGCGCAGCTGGAGCAGGCGCTGCTTGTCCAGCAAGTGCCAGGTCGGCAGCTCGCCGGCCTTGGTCAAGGGAGTGTGCAGGCTGATGACATCGCACTGGGCGAGGATCTGTTCCAGGCTGACATAGTCGCCACCTTCCGCCACCTGCCGTGGCGGGTCGCAGACCAGGACTTTCCAGCCCAGGCCGCGCAACACCTCGATCAGCCGTCCACCGACCTCGCCCGCGCCCACCACGCCGTACGTGCGTTGCGTCAGGTCGGCGCCTTCGATTTCCGCCAGGGTCAGCAGGCTGCCCAGCACATAGTCGACCACCCCGCGTGCGTTGCAGCCCGGCGCGCTGGACCAGCGAATGCCCGCCTCGTGGAAATACTCGAGGTCCAGGTGATCGGTACCAATGGTGCAGGTCCCGACAAACCGTACCTGGCTATCCTCGAGCAAGGCGCGACTGACCTGGGTCACCGAACGCACCAGCAGCACATCGGCGCCCTCGATGGCGGCGCGGTCGATGGCCCGCCCCGGGAAACGGCGGATTTCGCCGAAGCCGGCAAAAAAGGCATCGAGCAGGGGAATATTTTCGTCGGCAACAATCAGCATGGCAGGCTCCTTTCGCGGAGCCGCAGTTTAGGCGTAGAAGGCCATTTTCGGCCAGCGAGCAATCCATCCCGCCGGGCGCCGCCAGCACTTACAAATCGACAACAGAGGTTTTTTCCTGACTCATCCGTCAATGCGTAGAATACGCCGCCCTGCGCATCAACCCTGTGGACGCTTCGCCTGTGAATTCCGTGACCGATACCCCTGCCACCTCCCTCAACCGCCCGGCCCGGGTGCGCCTTGAACTGCGCAGCCTGCTGGCCCTGTCCTTGCCGATCATGATCGCGCAGCTGGCGACCACGGCCATGGGCTTCGTCGATGCGGTGATGGCCGGCCGGTACAGCCCACGGGACCTGGCGGCGGTGGCGCTGGGCAACTCGATCTGGATCCCGGTGTTCCTGTTGATGACCGGCACCCTGCTGGCCACCACGCCCAAGGTGGCCCAGCGGGTCGGCGCCGGCACCTATGGCGAGATCGGCCCGATCGTGCGCCAGGCGCTGTGGCTGGCCCTGGCGGTCGGCCTGAGCGCCAGCCTGATCCTGATCAATGCCGAGCCGGTGCTGCACCTGATGAAGGTCGACCCGACGCTGATCGGCCCCTGCATGGAATACCTGCACGGCATCGCCAGCGGTCTGCCGGCGGTGGCGCTGTATTACGTATTGCGTTGCTGCAGCGACGCCCTGGGGCGCACCCGGCCGAGCATGGTCATCGGCCTGTTCGGCCTGGCCCTGAACATCCCCATCAACTACGTGTTCATTTATGGCCACTTCGGCGTGCCGGCCATGGGCGGCGTCGGTTGCGGCTGGGCCACGGCTATCGTGATGTGGGCAATGATGCTGGCCATGGCGGGCTGGACCCGCTGGGCCCCGGCCTACCAGAGCAGCCAGCTGTTCAAGCGTTTCGACTGGCCGCAGTGGGCGGTGATCAAGCGCCTGCTGAGCGTCGGCTTGCCGATCGGCATCGCGGTGTTTGCCGAATCGAGCATCTTCGCGGTGATCGCCCTGCTGATCGGCAGCCTCGGCGCGACAGTGGTGGCCGGGCACCAGATCGCCCTGAACATCAGCTCCCTGCTGTTCATGATTCCGTATTCCCTGGGCATGGCGGTCACCGTGCGGGTCGGCCAGGCCCTGGGCGCCGGCAATCCATACCAGGCGCGCTTCGCCGCCGGCGTCGGCCTGGGCGCGGCGCTGGCCTTCGCCCTGTTCTCCGCGAGCCTGATCCTGCTGCTGCGTGAGTCCATCGCCTCGATCTACACCCCGGACACCGCGGTGATCCAGGTGGCGGCGATGCTGATCGTGTACGCCGCGCTCTACCAGTTCTCCGACGCGATCCAGGTGATCTGCGCAGGCGCGCTGCGTGGCTACCAGGACACCCGGGTGACCATGATCCTGACGCTGCTCGCCTACTGGGGTATCGGTTTGCCGGTGGGTTATGTGCTGGGGCTGACCGACTGGTTCGGCCCTGCCAGCGGCCCGAGCGGGCTGTGGGAAGGTTTGATTGCCGGCCTGAGCTGCGCGGCGCTGATGCTGTCGATCCGCCTGGCGCGCAGCGCGCGCAAGCGAATCCGCATCAGCCGGGCGGCGGGTTAACCGGACTTCTTGCGAATCCAATACAGATAGGTGCCGGCCTCTTCCTGCTGGGCGACCAGCTCATGGTCGAGGAACACGCAGAACTTGGGGATGTCGCGGCGGGTCGAGGGATCGGTGGCGATCACCTTGAGCAGGCCGCCGGGCTGCAGGTCACGAATATGCTGGTGCAGCATCATGACCGGCTCCGGGCAATTGAGCCCGGTGGCATCCAGCGTGCCGTCGACCGGCGTATCGATGATTTGACTCATAACTCACTCCTGGAACTGGCCGGCATTGTCGCGCAATGCCGGCATCGACGCTATCTGTGACATTGCGCCGCAACTGAGCTCAACGGGCCTTGGCCTTCTTTTCATCCAGCCGGCGCAGGTGGCAGGTCACTTCTTCACGGTCGTGGTACAGCTGCTTGCAGCCGATCGCCACGCGAATGCCACGGGCCTTGAAGCCGTCTTCGATCCGTTCGAGCAAACGCTTCACTTCCGCGTAACGCTGCTTCATCGGCAGCTTCAGGTTGACCACCGCTTCGCGGCAGTGCCCCTCGCCGATCCAGGTTTCCAGCAAGGCAGCGTTGCGCGCCGGTTTCTCGACGATGTCGCAGACCATCCAGTCCACCGGCTGCTTGGGCTTGAAGGTGAAACCGTCGGCCATCAGGTGCTGCACCAGGCCGGTGTCCATCAGGCTTTCGGCCATCGGCCCGTTGTCGACAGCGGTGACCAGCATGCCGCGGTTGACCAGTTGCCAGGTCCAGCCACCCGGGGCGGCACCGAGGTCGACGCCGGTCATGTCGCCGTGCAGGCGCTCGTCCCACTGATCGCGAGGAATGAAGTGGTGCCAGGCCTCCTCCAGCTTCAGGGTCGAGCGGCTGGGCGCTTCACGAGGGAACTTCAAGCGCGGAATGCCCATCGGCCACATGGCCGAATTGCCGGCATCGGCCAGGCCGACAAACACCTCTCGGCCGCTTTTGAAGGTCAGCAGCAAGCGTGGCTTGCCGGCATCGTCCACCAGCTTGCCGGCCGCCGTCAGCGCCTTGCGCAGTGGCGCTTCGAATTTCTTGCAGAAGTTCGACAGTTCTTTGCCGTCATTGGTATCCAGCACTTCCAGCCACAGGCTGCCGCAGGTCGGGAAACTCGCCAGATGGGCCAGGATCACGCTGATGCGGTCGGTTTCCGGCAGATCGACGAAGACGCCCCGCGCCCACTGTCGCGGAAAGATCAGCTCGGCAAAACGCAGCTCGCGCATCAGGCGCTCGGCGCCGTCTTCTTCGCTGCACACAAACTCGGCACAGGCGGTGCTCGGCTTGGCCTTGGCGTACCCGGCCACGTTCAGGCGCGCGGCATGGTCGGCGATCTCGGAGCAGACTTCGCCTTCGAAGCCCGGCCGGCAGTGCATAAAGAGGGTGTTCATCGAATCTCCTGGGCAATTGGCAATGAATCATGCGCAAACCCGCTGTAGCAAAGCCTGTCACGAAAACCGGCGCATGATAGCCGAGTTCGGAACCTTGGACTTGTCCATAGAGTCCAGTTATTAGCCAGCTACTGAAAACAGGGCTAGCTTAAGAGCTCTGCCCTTCCCGTCAGGTCCGTAGCCGTGCGGACCAAAAGGAGTGATTCAATGCCGTCCCTCGATAGCCTGAAAACCCTTAAAACATTAAAAGTCGACGACAAGACCTACCACTACTTCAGCCTGCCAGAAGCCGCCAAGCACCTAGGCGATCTCGACAAGCTGCCGATGTCGTTGAAAGTCCTGCTGGAAAACCTGCTGCGCTGGGAAGACGAAAAGACCGTCACCGGCGCCGACCTCAAGGCCCTCGCCGCCTGGCTCAAGGAGCGTCGCTCGGATCGCGAGATCCAGTACCGCCCGGCGCGGGTGCTGATGCAGGACTTCACCGGCGTGCCGGCGGTGGTCGACCTGGCGGCCATGCGCGCGGCCATGGCCAAGGCCGGCGGCGACCCGCAACGCATCAACCCGCTGTCGCCGGTGGACCTGGTGATCGACCACTCGGTGATGGTCGACAAGTTCGGCAGCAACACCGCCTTCGAACAGAACGTCGACATTGAAATGCAGCGCAATGGCGAACGTTATGCCTTCCTGCGCTGGGGCCAGAGCGCCTTCGACAACTTCAGCGTAGTGCCGCCCGGCACCGGCATCTGCCACCAGGTCAACCTGGAATACCTGGGCCGCACGGTCTGGACCAAGGACGAAGACGGCCGCACCTACGCCTTCCCCGACACCCTGGTCGGCACCGACTCCCACACCACCATGATCAACGGCCTCGGCGTGCTCGGCTGGGGCGTGGGCGGCATCGAGGCCGAGGCGGCGATGCTCGGCCAGCCGGTGTCGATGCTGATCCCGGAAGTCATAGGTTTCAAACTGACCGGCAAGCTCAAGGAAGGCATCACCGCCACCGACCTGGTGCTGACCGTCACCCAGATGCTGCGCAAGAAAGGCGTGGTCGGCAAATTCGTCGAGTTCTATGGCGACGGCCTGGCCGACCTGCCGCTGGCCGACCGCGCCACCATCGCCAACATGGCCCCGGAGTACGGCGCCACCTGCGGCTTCTTCCCGGTGGATGACGTCACCTTGGAATACCTGCGCCTGTCCGGCCGCCCGGACGCCGTGGTGAAACTGGTGGAGGCCTACAGCAAGATCCAGGGCCTGTGGCGCCTGCCGGGCAAGGAGCCGGTGTTCACCGACAGCCTGGCGCTGGACATGGGTACGGTGGAAGCCAGCCTCGCCGGGCCGAAGCGGCCGCAGGACCGGGTCTCGCTGCCGAACGTCGGCCAGGCCTTCACTGACTTTCTCGATCTGCAGTTCAAGCCCACCAGCAAGGAGGAAGGCCGCCTGGAAAGCGAAGGCGGTGGTGGCGTGGCCGTGGGCAGCGCCGACCTGATAGGCGAAGTCGATTACGCCCACAATGGCCAGACCTATCGCCTGAAAAACGGCGCGGTGGTGATCGCCGCTATTACCTCCTGCACCAACACCTCCAACCCCAGCGTGATGATGGCCGCCGGCCTGGTGGCGAAAAAGGCCGTGGAAAAAGGCTTGAAGCGCAAGCCCTGGGTGAAGAGTTCGCTGGCCCCGGGCTCGAAAGTGGTCACCGACTACTACAAGGCCGCCGGGTTGACCCAATACCTCGACGCCCTGGGTTTCGACCTGGTGGGTTACGGCTGCACCACCTGCATCGGCAACTCCGGCCCCTTGCCGGAGCCGATCGAGAAAGCCATCCAGAAAGCCGACCTGACCGTCGCCTCGGTGCTGTCCGGCAACCGCAACTTCGAAGGCCGCGTGCACCCGCTGGTGAAAACCAACTGGCTGGCCTCGCCGCCGCTGGTGGTCGCCTACGCCCTGGCCGGCAGCGTGCGCATCGATATCAGCCGCGAGCCGCTGGGCGAAGGCAAGGACGGCAAGCCGGTCTACCTGCGCGACATCTGGCCGAGCAGCCAGGAAATCGCCGAGGCGGTCACCCAAGTCAACACCCGGATGTTCCACAAGGAATACGCCGAGGTATTCGCCGGCGACGCCCAGTGGCAAGCCATCGAAGTACCGCAGGCCGCGACCTATGTGTGGCAGGCGGACTCCACCTATATCCAGCACCCACCCTACTTCGATGACATCTCCGGCCCCCTGCCGGTGATCAAGGATGTGACGGGCGCGCGGATCCTGGCGCTGCTGGGCGACTCGGTGACCACCGACCACATCTCCCCGGCCGGCAACATCAAGGCCGACAGCCCAGCCGGCCGCTACCTGCGCGAGCAAGGCGTGGAACCGCGGGACTTCAACTCCTACGGTTCACGTCGCGGCAACCATCAGGTGATGATGCGCGGCACCTTCGCCAACATCCGCATCCGCAACGAAATGCTCGGCGGCGAGGAAGGCGGCAACACTCTGTACATCCCCACCGGCGAGAAACTGGCGATCTATGACGCGGCCATGCGTTACCAGCAAGCGGGCACGCCGCTGGTGGTGATCGCCGGCCAGGAATACGGCACCGGCTCCAGCCGCGACTGGGCGGCCAAGGGCACCAACCTGCTGGGGGTCAAGGCAGTGATCGCCGAGAGCTTCGAGCGCATCCACCGCTCCAACCTGGTGGGCATGGGTGTGCTGCCGCTGCAGTTCAAGCTCGACCAGAACCGCAAGAGCCTGAACCTGACTGGCAAGGAAACCTTGGATATCCAGGGCCTGACCGGCGTCGAACTGACGCCGCGGATGAACCTGACCCTGGTGATCACCCGCGAGGATGGCAGCCAGGAAAAGGTCGAGGTGCTGTGCCGCATCGACACCCTGAACGAAGTGGAATACTTCAAGTCCGGCGGGATCCTGCACTACGTCCTGCGACAGCTGATCGCCGCATAACGCCTTGCCGCAAAACCAACACCGCCTCCGGGCGGTGTTTTTGTTTCACTTATTCATCGCCCATGCCTCGTTATACTGGCCCCCCGTTCGTTCTATCCAGTAACCGCTGACGCAGGTGGCGCGAGCGGCTGATTCCATTCTTTTCGCAACAAGGATTTCACATGACTGTTCTGCCATGGATGTACCTGGCACTTCTCTCCATTGGTTACGCCCTGGCCCTGAGCTACGGCCAACTGGGCCTGCTGGCGGCGGTTTCCGTCGCCTTGCTGCTGTGCGCGGGCTTTGCCGTGCGCCAGCAGAAAAGCCCATACGCGCGCTACCTGGGGCACGGCCTGTTCGTGGTGCTGGCCCTGGCGCTGGCGATGCACTGGCTGCCCGGTTTCTACAATGGTCGGGCGATCGGCCCGGAACGCTTCACCGCCGACGCCGTGCCGTTTTCCATGTACCTGAACCAGGACAAGCCGCTGATCGGCTTCTGGCTGTTGCTGGTCTGCCCCTGGATCATCGGCCGGCGTTCGCTGCGCCTGTCCCTCTACACCACCGCCCTGGCCTTGACCCTGACCGCACTGGCGGCCCTGGGCGGCGCGGTGTTGCTGGGCATCATCGACTGGGCGCCGAAATGGCCGGATCAGGCCTGGCTGTGGGTGTTGAACAACCTGCTGCTGGTCACCCTGGTGGAAGAAGCGCTGTTTCGTGGCTACATTCAGGGCGGCCTGAGCCGTCGCTTCAAGCATCTGCCCTATGGCGAAAACCTGGCGCTGATGTGCGCGGCCCTGCTGTTCGGCCTGGTGCATGTGGGCGCCGGCTGGCAATGGTGGCTGCTGGCGAGCATCGCCGGGGTCGGTTACGGCCTGGCCTACCGCTTTGGCGGCCTGGGTGCCGCGGTGGCCACCCATTTCGGTCTGAACCTGCTGCACTTCGGGCTGTTCACCTACCCGATGCTCGCGGGTTGACCCTGGCCAAGCCGGGGCTCCTTGAACGGGCCTCGGCTTCGCCGCCCCCTCGCGCCACCTTGCAGAATCAGCTCTCTGTCAATGAGGCACTTCTCAAATTCCAGAAAAAAACTTCAACAATTGGCGAAGACCGCCGACAACCTATCAAAGCCTTGCGGATAGAAAAACCATGCGTAACAACCAGCCCGTCACCCAGCGCGAACGTACCTTTCCGGCTCAGCAACGGTTGATCTCCACCACCGATGCCAAAGGCGTGATCACCTACTGCAACGATGCCTTCGTTGAAATCAGCGGGTTTTCTCGTGAGGAACTGGTCCGCGCACCGCACAACCTGGTCCGTCACCCCGACGTTCCGGCCGCGGTGTTCGCGCATATGTGGGCCACCCTGAAACAAGGCTTGCCATGGATGGGCATTGTCAAGAATCGCTGCAAGACCGGTGACCACTACTGGGTCAACGCCTACGTGACACCGGTCTTCGAAGGTCAGCAAGTGGTCGGCTACGAGTCGGTGCGGGTCAAGCCCACCGCCGAGCAGATCCGTCGGGCCGAAGCGCTTTACCAACGCATCAACCAGGGCAAGTCGGCGATTCCGAAACGCGACAAATGGCTGCCGGTGCTCCAGGACTGGCTGCCGTTCATCCTGGTCAGCCAGCTGAGCTTCCTGATTGGCGTCTGGCTCAACTCTTCCTGGGGCTTTGCCCTCGCCGCCGGCCTTTCCGTGCCGCTCGGCCTGCTCGGGCTGAGCTGGCAACAGCGCGGCCTCAAGCGCTTGCTGCGCCTGGCCGAACAGACCACCTCCGACCCGCTGATCGCCCAGATGTACACCGACAGCCGTGGCGCCCAGGCGCGTCTGGAGATGTCGATCCTCAGCCAGGAAGCCCGCCTGAAAACCTGCCTGACTCGTCTGCAGGACACCGCCGAGCACCTCAACGAGCAGGCGCGGCAGTCCGACACCCTGGCGCACAACAGCTCCAGCGGCCTGGAACGCCAGCGTGTGGAAACCGAACAGGTGGCCACCGCGGTCAACCAGATGGCCGCCACCACCCAGGAAGTGGCCAGCCACGTGCAGCGCACCGCCGACGCCACCCAGGAGGCCAACCGCCTCACCGGGCGTGGGCGCGACATCGCCGGGGAAACCCGCGAAGCGATCCAGCGCCTGTCGGTGGTAGTGGGCGAAACCGGCCTGACTGTGACCCAGCTGGCCAAGGACAGCGACGAAATCGGCGGCGTGGTCGATGTGATCAAGGACATCGCCGACCAGACCAACCTGCTGGCGTTGAACGCGGCCATCGAAGCGGCGCGTGCCGGGGAAATGGGCCGCGGCTTCGCGGTGGTGGCCGACGAGGTTCGCCAACTGGCGCAACGCACCAGCGAGTCCACCGGCCAGATCCACAACCTGATCGCCAAGCTCCAGCAAACCGCCAGCACGGCGGTGCAGACCATGGACGCCGGGCATCGTCAGGCCGAGGAAGGCGTGGCCCGGGTGCTGGAAGCCGACCAGGCACTGGTGGGGATCAGCGAAGCGGTGGCCAACATCACCGACATGACCACCCAGATCGCCGCCGCCACCGAAGAACAAAGCGCGGTGGCCGAAGAGATCAGCCGCAACATCAGCACCATTGCCCAGCTGGCCGACCAGACTTCGGAACAGGCCCAGCATTCGGCGCAGCTCAGCGAAGAGCTGACCCGCACCGCCAACACGCAGTACTCGCTGGTCGAACGCTTCAACCGCTAAGCCGCAAAACAAAAAACCCGGAAGGTTTGCCTTCCGGGTTTTTTATTGCCTTTTTTCAGCCCAGCGCACCCTGTAGGAGCGAAGCTTGCTCGCGATGCGGCCTGGCAGTCGCCACCGTTGTCGCCTTGAAAAACAATCGCGAGCAATCGAACGTCGACCGGCTGCTCCTACAGAAGAGTCGTTCAGCCAGTCAGACCGCGCAAAACCTCGGCAACCTTCCGCGCGGCCGCCTCCAGGTGCTGCTCATGGGTGAAGCCGGAGGCCTTGAGCGGTTTCAGGTCATGGTCGGCGGCCGCCAGCCAGAACAGTTCGATAGCCGGCGCCAGCGCATAGGCTTCGACCGCCTCGCGGTTACCCAGGGCGTCGCGCTCGCCCTGGACGATCAGGGTCCTGGTGCGCAATTCGGCCAGGTGGGCGACCCGCGGTTTCTCCGGCTTGCCGGCGGCATAAAACGGATACCCCAGGCACACCAGCGCATCGGCGCCCAGCTCGTCGGCCAGCAAACTGGCCATGCGCCCGCCCATGGACTTGCCGCCAATGGCCAGCCGCCCAGCGACATGAGGTCGCACCTGGGCATATACCTCGCGCCAGCACTCCAGCAGCTTCGGCGCCGGGTTAGGCGGCCGTTTGCCACCATCGAGGCGACGCTGGGCCATGTAGGGAAACTCGAAGCGCAGGACGTTGACCCCATGCGCCGCAAGGCGTGCGGCCATGTCGTTCATGAAAGCACTGTCCATCGGCGCGCCGGCGCCATGGGCCAGGATCAGGGTCAGCGGTTCGCCGGCCAGCGGCTGCTGCGCGACATCCCAGAGCCAGCCACGTTCCCGCACGCACTGCGCCCATTGATCCCCGTCAATAACAGCCCCTTGCCGTTTGCCCATGCTTACCTCGCTTTTAGTCTGCCTATAACTCCAGAAGAAGTGAGCGCGCCTTGCCGTGCGCAGTCGCTTTCACTTCAGCTGAACCGTGGATGGGGAACCATGAACACTTCTATCAGTACCGCCTACAACTACAAGGTGGTCCGCCAATTCGCCATTATGACGGTGGTGTGGGGCATCGTCGGCATGGGGCTCGGGGTTTTTCTCGCTGCCCAGTTGGTCTGGCCCGAACTCAACTTCAACCTGCCCTGGACCAGTTTCGGTCGCCTGCGCCCGCTGCACACCAACGCGGTGATCTTCGCCTTCGGTGGCTGCGCACTGTTCGCCAGCTCCTTCTACTCGGTGCAACGCACCTGCCAGACCCAGCTGTTCGCGCCGAAAATCGCCGCGTTCTGCTTCTGGGGCTGGCAGCTTGTCATCCTCCTGGCGGCCATCAGCCTGCCGCTGGGCTACACCAGTTCCAAGGAATACGCCGAGCTGGAATGGCCGATCGACATCCTCATCACCATCGTCTGGGTGGCCTACGCCATCGTGTTCTTCGGCACGGTGATGAAGCGCAACACCAAGCACATCTACGTCGGCAACTGGTTCTTCGGCGGTTTCATCATCACCGTGGCCATCCTGCACATCGTCAACAACCTGGAGCTGCCAGTCAGCCTGACCAAGTCCTACTCGCTGTATGCCGGTGCGACCGACGCCATGGTCCAGTGGTGGTACGGCCACAACGCGGTGGGTTTCTTCCTGACCGCGGGCTTCCTGGGGATGATGTACTACTTTGTGCCCAAGCAGGCCGAGCGTCCGGTGTATTCCTATCGCCTGTCCATCGTGCACTTCTGGGCACTGATCACCCTGTACATCTGGGCCGGCCCGCACCACCTGCACTACACCGCGCTGCCGGACTGGGCGCAGTCCCTGGGCATGGTGATGTCGCTGATCCTGCTGGCGCCAAGCTGGGGCGGCATGATCAACGGCATGATGACCCTCTCCGGGGCCTGGCATAAGTTGCGCACCGATCCGATCCTGCGCTTTTTGGTGGTGTCCCTGGCGTTCTACGGCATGTCGACCTTCGAAGGTCCGATGATGGCGATCAAGACCGTCAACGCCCTCTCCCACTACACCGACTGGACCATCGGCCACGTCCACGCCGGCGCCCTGGGCTGGGTAGCGATGATCTCCATCGGCGCGCTGTACCACATGATCCCGAAAGTCTTCGGTCGTGAGCAGATGCACAGCATCGGCCTGATCAACGCGCACTTCTGGCTGGCCACTATCGGCACCGTGCTCTACATCGCTTCGATGTGGGTCAACGGCATCGCCCAGGGCCTGATGTGGCGTGCCGTCAACGAAGACGGGACGCTGACCTACTCCTTCGTCGAAACCCTGGTGGCCAGCCATCCGGGCTTTATCGTGCGCTTCGCCGGTGGCGCGATCTTCCTCTTCGGCATGTTGCTGATGGCCTACAACACCTGGCGCACCGTACGCGCGGCCCAGCCTGCCGAAATCACCGCCGCTGCGCAGATGGCCTGAGGAGTCCGCCATGAAACACGAAGTCATCGAGAAAAACGTCGGCCTGCTGATGCTGCTGATGGTGTTTGCCGTGAGCATCGGCGGTCTGACCCAGATCGTCCCGCTGTTCTTCCAGGACGTCACCAACAAGCCTGTGGAAGGCATGAAGCCCTACACCGCCCTGCAGCTGGAAGGCCGCGATATCTACATCCGCGAAGGCTGCGTCGGCTGCCACTCGCAGATGATCCGTCCGTTCCGCGCCGAGACCGAACGCTACGGCCACTACTCGGTCGCCGGCGAAAGCGTCTGGGACCACCCGTTCCTGTGGGGCTCCAAGCGTACCGGTCCGGACCTGGCCCGGGTCGGCGCCCGCTACTCCGACGACTGGCACCGCGCGCACCTGTACAACCCGCGCAACGTGGTGCCCGAGTCGAAGATGCCGGCCTACCCATGGCTGGTCACCCAGGCGGTCGACAGCAGCCACACCGAAACCAAGCTGCGCGCCATGCGCACCCTCGGAGTGCCGTACAACGACGACGATATCGCCGGTGCCGTCGCTTCCCTCAAGGGCAAGACCGAGATGGACGCCCTGGTCGCCTACCTGCAAGTGCTTGGCACTGCGATCAAGAGCAAGAGGTGAGCCATGGGTCTTGAACTCGATAGCGGCATGATCCGCGGGCTCGGCACGCTGGTGGTGATGATTGCCTTCATCGGCCTGTCGATCTGGGTCTTCAACGCCAAGCGCAACCCGGAGTTCGCCCAGGCGCGCCTGCTGCCCTTCGCCGACGAACCTTCGCCGGAAGTGCCCGGCAATCCATCTGATGACGCTCAATCCGAAGAGCATGCGACAAGGAGCATTCGGCCATGACCACCTTCTGGAGTACGTACATCTGCGTACTGACCATAGGCAGCCTGATCGGCCTGACCTGGCTGTTGATCGGCACGCGCAAGGGCGAAACCAAGGGCAGCGTCGACCAGACCATGGGGCACGCGTTCGATGGCATCGAGGAGTACGACAACCCCCTGCCGCAATGGTGGTTCCTGCTGTTCGCCGGCACCCTGGTGTTTTCCGTCGGCTACCTGATCCTCTACCCGGGCCTGGGCAACTGGAAAGGTATCCTGCCGGGCTATGAGGACGGCTGGACCCAGACCAAGGAATGGGAAAAGGAAATGGACAAGGCAGACGCCAAGTTCGGCCCGATCTTCGCCAAGTTCGCCGCCATGCCCGTGGAAGAAGTGGCCAAGGACCCGCAGGCGCTGAAAATGGGCGGACGCCTGTTCGCCTCCAACTGCTCGGTGTGCCACGGCTCGGATGCCAAGGGCGCGTTCGGCTTCCCTAACCTCGCCGACAACAACTGGCGCTGGGGCGGTAACGCCGACACCATCAAGGCCACCATCATGGGTGGCCGCATGGCGGCCATGCCAGCCTGGGGCGAAGTGCTGGGCGAGGACGGGGTGAAGAACGTCGCGGCCTATGTGCGTCACGAGCTCGCCGGCCTGCCGTTGCCCGCCGACAGCAGCGCCGACCTCGTCGCCGGCAAGCAAGCCTTCAGCACCACCTGCGTCGCCTGTCATGGCGCTAACGGCCAGGGCACTGAAATCATGGGGGCGCCGAACCTGACGCAACCGGCAGGCTTCATCTACGGCACCAGCCTGACCCAGCTGCAACAGACCATTCGCCACGGTCGCCAGGGCCACATGCCGGCGCAGAACGAACTGCTCGGCAACGACAAGGTCCAGCTGCTCGCGGCCTACGTCTACAGCCTCTCCCACAGCAGCAAGCCAGAAGCTGCAAGCGATAAGTAAAAGATCAACGGCAAGCTGTGAGTTTTTGACTTGCAGCTTGCCGCTTGAAGCTTAGCCCTCCTCCTTTGCGACCAAGTGTCGCACCCTCTCTACTCCCTGCCTTTCCACTCTCCGGATTCGGGTCTAAGCTGCTTCGCAGTGGACTGGCACTGGCCGGTCACAGACCAGAAGTAGCCGCTCCATTCGAAGCCGTTGTTCGAGGACAGGCCGCAAAGGCTGGTTTATACCGGCTGTCGCGCCACTTACCGTCTGTCGCTCGTTCAAGGGCTTTCCACACACCCGGTTACAACTGACCTGTACCCCTCGCCTTTTTCATCCGCTGCGACATTTTGTCCGGGGCCGATTTTGTCCTTACTCCGCGCATGGAAAGGCCGCAGAATCAGCTTTTGAAAGCATTGACCCAGGTCATGGCGCGTTGCAATGACCCCCCGCTTTCTCCATACTTGCGGCCGATTTTTACTCCTAATAAAACACCCAAACCGTGGAACCTTAGAATGAGCACAGCAATCAGTCCGACTGCTTATAACTATAAGGTAGTCCGCCAGTTCGCCATCATGACGGTGGTCTGGGGGATCCTTGGCATGGGGCTCGGTGTCTTCATCGCCTCGCAACTGGTCTGGCCGGAGTTGAACTTCGGTCTGCCATGGACGACCTTTGGACGCCTGCGCCCGCTGCACACCAACCTGGTGATTTTCGCCTTCGGTGGATGTGCGTTGTTTGCCACTTCTTACTACGTCGTGCAGCGAACCTGCCAAACGCGACTGATTTCCGACAGCCTGGCGGCCTTCACCTTCTGGGGTTGGCAAGCCGTGATCGTCGGCGCGATCGTTACCTTGCCGCTGGGTTACACCACCACCAAGGAATACGCGGAACTGGAATGGCCCCTGGCTATCCTGCTGGCCATCGTCTGGGTCACCTACGGTCTGGTGTTCTTCGGCACCATCGTCAAGCGCAAGACCAAGCACATCTATGTGGGTAACTGGTTCTACGGTGCCTTCATCGTGGTCACCGCGATGCTGCACATCGTCAACCACGCTTCCCTGCCGGTCAGCTTCTTCAAGTCCTACTCGGCCTACTCGGGCGCGACCGACGCCATGATCCAGTGGTGGTACGGCCACAACGCCGTGGGCTTCTTCCTGACCACCGGCTTCCTGGGGATGATGTACTACTTCGTGCCGAAACAGGCCGAGCGTCCGATCTACTCCTATCGCCTGTCCATCGTGCACTTCTGGGCGCTGATCACCCTGTACATCTGGGCCGGTCCGCACCACCTGCACTACACCGCGCTGCCGGACTGGGCGCAGTCCCTGGGCATGGCCATGTCGATCATCCTGCTGGCACCAAGTTGGGGCGGCATGATCAACGGCATGATGACCCTCTCGGGCGCCTGGCATAAGCTGCGCACCGACCCGATCCTGCGCTTCCTCGTGGTGTCCCTGGCGTTCTACGGCATGTCGACCTTCGAAGGTCCGATGATGGCGATCAAGACCGTCAACTCTCTGTCGCACTACACTGACTGGACCATCGGCCACGTACACGCCGGTGCCTTGGGCTGGGTAGCGATGATCTCGATCGGCGCCCTGTACCACATGATCCCGAAAGTCTTCGGTCGCCAGCAGATGCACAGCATCGGCCTGATCAACACCCACTTCTGGCTGGCTACCATCGGTACCGTGCTGTACATCGCCTCGATGTGGGTCAACGGCATCACCCAGGGCCTGATGTGGCGTGCAATCAACGACGACGGCACCCTCACCTACTCCTTCGTCGAAGCCCTGCAGGCCAGCCACCCTGGTTTCATCGTGCGCGCCCTGGGCGGTGCGTTCTTTGCCGCCGGCATGCTGTTCATGGCGTACAACGTGTTCCGTACCGTTCGCGCCTCGAACCCGGCTGAAGCTGAAGCCGCCGCTCAGATCGCTGTAGTTGGAGCTCACTGATGAAGCATGAAGCAGTAGAGAAGAATATCGGCCTGCTGGCCTTCTTCATGGTCATCGCCGTCAGCATCGGCGGCCTGACCCAGATCGTTCCGCTGTTCTTCCAGGACGTCACCAACAAGCCGGTCGAAGGCATGAAGCCGCGCACCGCCCTGGAACTGGAAGGTCGCGACGTCTATATCGCCAACGGTTGTGTCGGCTGCCACTCGCAGATGATCCGTCCGTTCCGTGCCGAAACCGAACGCTACGGCCACTACTCGGTCGCCGGTGAAAGCGTCTGGGACCACCCGTTCCTGTGGGGTTCCAAGCGTACCGGTCCGGACCTGGCCCGCGTTGGCGGTCGTTACTCCGATGACTGGCAGCGTGCGCACCTGTACAACCCGCGCAACGTTGTACCTGAGTCGAAAATGCCGGCTTACCCGTTCCTCGTAGAAAACAAGCTCGACGGCAAAGACACCGCGAAAAAAATGGAAGTCTTGCGCACGCTCGGCGTCCCTTACACCGACGAAGACATCGCCGGTGCCAAGGATGCCGTGAAGGGCAAAACCGAAATGGACGCGCTGGTGGCCTATCTGCAAGGCCTGGGCACCATCATCAAAAGCAAACGGTGATCTGGATGGATATCGGGATGATTCGTGGCCTGGGCACCGTAGTGGTGATGGTGGCCTTCATCGGCCTGGCGCTGTGGGTGTTCAGCCCCAAGCGCAAGTCCGAGTTCGAAGACGCCACCTTGCTGCCGTTCGCGGATGATCCCGAAGCCATCAAGCACGTCGAGCAAGCTTCTAGGAGTAACAAAGAATGACTACGTTCTGGAGTCTGTACGTCACAGTCCTCAGTCTGGGTACCATTTTCGCCCTGACCTGGCTGCTGCTGTCGACCCGCAAGGGCCAGCGCGCCGAGCAGACCGACGAGACGGTCGGCCACTCCTTCGACGGGATCGAGGAGTACGACAACCCGCTGCCGAAATGGTGGTTCATGTTGTTCGTCGGCACCATCGTCTTCGCCCTGGGTTACCTGGTGCTGTACCCGGGCCTGGGTAACTGGAAAGGCATCCTGCCAGGCTACAACTACCTGGATACCGAAAAGCAGACCCCCTTCGCCAACGGCCAGACCGGCTGGACCGGCGTGCACGAGTGGGAAAAGGAAATGGCCAAGTCGGACGCCAAGTTCGGTCCGATCTTCGCCAAGTTCGCCTCCATGCCGATCGAGGAAGTCGCCAAGGACCCGCAAGCCCTGAAGATGGGTGGCCGCCTGTTCGCCTCCAACTGCTCGGTCTGCCACGGTTCCGACGCCAAGGGCGCCTATGGCTTCCCGAACCTGACCGACGCCGACTGGCGCTGGGGCGGCGAGCCGGAAACCATCAAGACCACCATCATGGGCGGTCGTCACGCGGTGATGCCGGCCTGGGCGGAAGTCATCGGCGAGCAAGGCGTCAGCGATGTGGCCGCCTATGTGCTGACCAACCTCGATGGCCGCAAGCTGCCGGAAAGCGCCAAGGCCGATCCGGCCAACGGCCAGAAGATCTTCGCCGCCAACTGCGTGGCGTGCCACGGTCCGGCCGGTAAAGGTACCCCAGCCATGGGCGCACCTGACCTGACCCATCCGGGCGCGTTCATCTACGGCTCGAGCTTCGCCCAACTGCAGCAGACCATCCGTTACGGCCGTCAGGGTCAGATGCCTGCCCAGGAACAGCTGCAAGGCAACGACAAGGTTCACCTGCTGGCCGCTTACGTCTACAGCCTGTCCCACAGTGACAAGCCGGCGGACGCCGAGTAAGGCAGACACCTTCGGGTAACAGAAAAAGGCCCCGCCAATGTCCATTGGCGGGGCCTTTTTATTTCCCTCTCCCTCACGTCCGTCGCTCCACCCCCGGTTGAGATTGCCCCCTTCACGCCAAGAGTAGTAACGTTGCTACATGAAATTTTTGTCGAGAGTATGACGATGCCTATCACCACCATCTCCAGCCGCGAATTCAATCAGGACACAAGTGGTGCCAAAAAAGCCTCCAGAAACGGCCCGGTCATCATCACCGACCGTGGCAGGCCCGCCCATGTGCTGCTAAGCATTGAGGACTACGAAAAACTGAGCGGCCTGAACACCAGCATCGTCGACATGCTGGCCATGCCTGAAGCGCCTGAAATCGATTTCGAAACAGAGCGCGCCACCATCATTCCTCGCGAGATCGATCTGTCCTGATGTTTTTGCTCGATACCAACGTTGTGTCCGAATTACGCAAGCCCAACGCTGATCGCCAGGTAGTGGCCTGGGCTCAGACCGTGGCGCCCACCAGCCTGTTTTTATCAGTCATTACGTTATTGGAACTGGAAACCGGCATCCTGCGGTTGGAACGCCGCGATCGCACCCAAGGGGCCCTGCTGCGTGCCTGGCTGGAACTGCGCGTGATGCCCGCTTTCGACGGACGAATCCTGGCCATTGATCCTGCTGTCGCTATGCGCTGCGCCCGATTGCATGTTCCGGATCGCAGCAATGAATGCGATACCCTGATTGCGGCGACCGCCCTGGAACATGGGCTGACAGTCGTTACCCGCAACATCGCCGACTTCCAGTCCAGCGGTGTGCAGTTGCTCAACCCGTGGAGCGATTGAACGCGGTCGCGGCGAAAAGCGTCCATAATTCACAAGTCAATTGATTCAAGTCATTACACCATCAATTGATTTCCCCCAACGCGACCAAAGGTCGCACCCTTGAGCTAGAGCGACAGGCGTATCATTGCGCCACTGCAACACTCCTATTTGATCGCGGTCGGCACGTACTGACCGGGGCATTTCTCCACTGCCGTGGGATGCAATGATGAGCAACCAGATTCCGGTACATGACGTTACCCCTCCTGCCAAGAATTCGAACAACAGCGTAGATCTCTACGCCTCTCGGGAAAAAATCTACACACGCGCTTTCACCGGCCTCTTCCGCAACCTGCGGATGGTGGGCGGCGCGGCCCTGTTCCTGCTGTATTTCGGTACGGTGTGGCTCAACTGGGGCGGCCACCAGGCTGTCTGGTGGAACCTGCCGGAGCGCAAGTTCTTCATCTTCGGCGCCACCTTCTGGCCCCAGGATTTCATCCTGCTGTCGGGGCTTTTGATCATCGCCGCCTTCGGCCTGTTCTTCATCACCGTGTACGCCGGGCGCGTCTGGTGCGGCTATACCTGCCCGCAAAGCGTCTGGACCTGGATCTTCATGTGGTGCGAGAAGGTCACCGAAGGCGACCGCAACCAGCGCATCAAGCTCGACAAGGCGCCGATGAGCGCCAACAAGTTCCTGCGCAAGTTCAGCAAGCACAGCCTCTGGCTGCTGATCGGCTTCGTCACCGGCATGACCTTCGTCGGCTACTTCTCGCCGATCCGCGAGCTGGTCATCGACTTCTTCACCGGCCAGGCCGATGGCTGGTCGTACTTCTGGGTCGGCTTCTTCACCCTCGCCACCTATGGCAACGCCGGCTGGCTGCGCGAACAGGTGTGCATCTACATGTGCCCCTACGCCCGCTTCCAGAGCGTGATGTTCGACAAGGACACCCTGATCGTCTCCTACGACCCGCGTCGCGGCGAAGGTCGCGGCCCGCGCAAGAAAGGTGTCGACTACAAGGCCATGGGCCTGGGCGACTGCATCGACTGCACCATGTGCGTCCAGGTCTGCCCGACCGGCATCGACATCCGCGACGGCCTGCAGATCGAATGCATCGGCTGCGCCGCCTGCATCGACGCCTGCGACAACATCATGGACAAGATGGACTACCCGCGCGGCCTGATCAGCTACACCACCGAGCACAACCTGTCCGGGCAGAAAACCCATAAACTGCGTCCACGCCTGATCGGTTATGCGCTGGTGCTGCTGGCGATGATCAGCCTGCTGGTCACCGCGTTCTTCATGCGCTCGCTGGTGGGCTTCGATGTCAGCAAGGACCGCGTGCTCTATCGCGAGAACGCCGAAGGCCGGATCGAGAACGTCTACAGTCTGAAGATCATGAACAAGGATCAGCGCGACCATACCTACGTACTGGACGCCGCCGGCCTGCCGGACCTCAAGCTGCAAGGCCGACGCGAGATCAAGGTGGCGGCCGGCGATATCGTCAGCATGCCGGTCGAGCTGTCGAGCTCGCCGGAGCAACTGCCGTCGAGCACCAACGAGGTGAAATTCATCCTCAAGGACGCCGACGACGAAAGCGTCCACGTTGAAGCCAAGAGCCGGTTCATCGGCCCACAAATTCGTTAAGAGAAGTCATCATGCCCGCAGCGACCGCCACAAGCCCCTGGTACAAGCACCTCTGGCCCTGGATCATCATCGGCATCCTGGCCTGCTCGGTGGCCCTGACCCTGTCCATGGTGACCATTGCGGTGAACAACCCGGACAACCTGGTCAACGACAACTACTACGAGGCCGGCAAAGGCATCAACCGCTCCCTGGACCGCGAACTGCTGGCCCAGACCCTGCAACTGCGCGCCAGCGTGCACCTGGATGACCTCACCGGCGAAGTCGACCTGCGCCTGAGCGGCAACAGCGCGCCCGCCACCCTGGAGCTGAACCTGATCTCGCCGACCCAGCCGGAAAAGGACCGCAAGATCACCCTCGCCCGCAGCGAAACCGAACAGGGCCGCTACATTGGCCAGTTGAGCGACAAGGTCGATGGCCGCCGTTTTGTCGAACTGCTGGGCGTCGAAGGCGACAAGACCTGGCGCATGTTCGAAGAAGAACAGGTCAGCCACGACAAGGACCTGCTGCTGGGTGACGAACCGCTGCAAGGCGCGGAACACCTGGACAAGTAAGCGCCCTCCGTACATCGCCGGCAGGCTGCTGTCTTCTCCCAGGCAGCGGCCTGCCGGCGATGAGGTCCGCCCCTGGAACAAAGAACCGCGATGACCACGCCACTGCCCTGCTACCACTGCGCCCTGCCCGTTCCCGCCGGCAGCCGCTTCACCGCCGTCGTGCTCGGCGCCCCCCGCGAGTTCTGTTGCCCGGGTTGCCAGGCGGTGGCCGAAGCCATAGTCGCCGGCGGCCTGGAAAGCTACTACAGCCATCGCAGCGAAGCCTCGGCCAACCCCGAAGCGCTTCCCGTGCAACTGGTGGACGAACTGGCGCTCTACGACCGCGCGGATGTGCAGCAACCCTTTGTCCGGCATGAAGGCGAACTGGCCGAAACCACCCTGCTGATGGAAGGCATCAGCTGCGCCGCCTGTGGCTGGCTGATCGAGAAACACCTGCGCAGCCTGCCGGCGGTGGCCGAAGCGCGACTGAACCTGTCCAACCATCGCCTGCATGTGCGCTGGGCCGACAGCCAGCTGCCACTGAGCCAGGTGCTCAGCGAACTGCGCCTGATCGGCTATGCAGCGCATCCCTACCAGGCCGACCGCGCCTCCGAGCAACTGGCCAGCGAAAACCGCCTGGCCCTGCGCCAGCTGGGCGTGGCCGGGCTGCTGTGGTTCCAGGCGATGATGGCGACCATGGCCACCTGGCCGGAATTCAATATCGACCTGAGCCCCGAGCTGCACACCATCCTGCGCTGGGTCGCGCTGTTTCTCACCACGCCGATCGTGTTCTACAGCTGCGCGCCGTTTTTCAAGGGTGCCCTGCGTGACCTGCGTACCCGCCACCTGACCATGGACGTTTCCGTGTCCCTGGCGATTGGCGCCGCCTACATCGCCGGGATCTGGACCTCGATCACCGGGGTCGGCGAGCTGTACTTCGATGCCGTGGGCATGTTCGCCCTGTTCCTGCTGGCCGGGCGCTACCTGGAACGCCGCGCCCGCGAACGCACCGCCGCCGCCACCGCGCAACTGGTGAACCTGCTGCCGGCCTCGTGCCTGCGCCTGGGTACTGACGGCCAGAGCGAACGCATCCTGCTCAGCGAACTGCGCCTGGGCGACAAGGTGCTGGTGCACCCCGGCGCCATCCTGCCGGCGGACGGCAAGATCCTCGATGGCCAGTCGAGCATCGATGAGTCCCTGCTCACCGGCGAATACCTGCCGCAACCGCGCAGCATCGGCGATGCGGTCACCGCCGGCACCCTCAATGTCGAGGGCGCGCTGACCGTGGAAGTCCTGGCCCTGGGGCAGGACACGCGCCTGTCGGCCATCGTCCGCCTGCTGGATCGGGCCCAGGCGGAGAAACCGCGCCTGGCGGAAATCGCCGACCGCGCCGCCCAGTGGTTCCTGCTGTTCTCCCTGGTCGCTGCGGCCGCTATCGGCCTGCTCTGGTGGCAGCTGGACGCTTCCCGGGCCTTCTGGATCGTCCTGGCGATGCTGGTCGCCACCTGCCCCTGCGCGCTGTCCCTGGCCACCCCGACCGCGCTGACGGCCGCCACCGGCACCCTGCACAAACTCGGCCTGCTGCTGACCCGCGGCCACGTGCTCGAAGGCCTGAACCAGATCGACACGGTGATTTTCGACAAGACCGGCACCCTCACCGAAGGGCGCCTGGCCCTGCGCTCGATTCGGCCCCTGGGCGACCTCGACAGCCAGCAGTGCCTGGGCCTCGCCGCCGCCCTGGAAAACCGCTCCGAACACCCGATTGCCCGGGCCTTCGGCCGCGCGCCACTGGCCGCCGAGGAAGTCCTGAGCATGCCCGGGCTGGGCCTGGAAGGCCTGGTGGGCGAGCAACGCCTGCGCATCGGCCAGCCCGCCTTCGTCTGCGAGCTCAGCGCCTGCACGGTCCCGGCGATGCCGGACGAAGCCGGCCAATGGCTGCTGCTGGGCGATACCCAGGGGCCACTGACCTGGTTTGTCCTTGACGATCGCCTGCGCAGCGATGCGCCGGCCTTGCTGGCCGCCTGCAAGGCGCGGGGCTGGAACACCCTGCTGCTCTCGGGCGACAGTTCGCCGATGGTCGCCAGCGTCGCCGCCGAACTGGGCATCGACGAAGCCCGCGGCGGCCTGCGCCCGGACGACAAGCTGCAGGTGCTGCAACAACTGCATCGCCAGGGCCGCAAAGTGCTGATGCTCGGCGATGGGGTCAACGATGTCCCGGTGCTGGCCGCCGCCGATATCAGCGTGGCCATGGGCTCGGCCACCGACCTGGCCAAGACCAGCGCCGACGCGGTGCTGCTGTCCAACCGCCTGGACGCGTTGGTGCAGGCCTTCAGCCTGGCCCGTCGCACGCGCCGGATAATCATCGAGAACCTGCTGTGGGCCGGGCTGTACAATGGCCTCATGCTGCCGTTCGCCGCCCTCGGCTGGATCACTCCGGTATGGGCCGCCATCGGCATGTCCATCAGTTCGTTGACCGTGGTGCTCAATGCCCTGCGCCTGACTCGCCTGCCGCGTCAGCCCCAGGCCGAGGCCACGACCCAAACCCGCCCGCTGCCGGCCTGAGCCGCGCGGGCATGGAGCCTACCCATGCCAGCTCTCTACGTGATGATTCCGGCGGCGCTGCTGATCGTGGCCATCGCCATCTACATCTTCTTCTGGGCGGTCGACAGCGGTCAGTACGATGACCTCGATGGCCCCGCCCACAGCATTCTGTTCGACGACCAGGACCCCAAGCACACCGCCGCGATCGACGAGGCCAAGGGCCAGCCGGCGGCCGAACAGCCGCCGCACAAAGACCAGGCGCCGCCCCATGCTTGAGCTGGCGCCGCTGCTGGTTTCCGCGGTGATCCTCGGCCTGCTCGGCGGCGGTCACTGCCTGGGCATGTGCGGCGGCCTGATGGGCGCCTTGACCCTGGCCATTCCCCAGGAGCAGCGCAGCCGGCGCTTTCGCCTGCTGCTGGCCTACAACCTGGGGCGCATCCTCAGTTACGCCACCGCGGGCCTGCTGATCGGCCTGGCCGGCTGGGCCGTGGCCAGCAGTCCGGCGGCCATGGCCCTGCGCGTGCTGGCCGGTCTGCTGCTGATCGCCATGGGCTTGTACCTGGCCGGCTGGTGGAGCGGCCTGACCCGTATCGAAAGCCTTGGACGCGGCCTGTGGCGGCATATACAGCCCGTGGCCAACCGCCTGCTGCCGGTGTCGAGCCTGCCGCGCGCCCTGCTGCTGGGCGCGCTCTGGGGCTGGCTGCCGTG
This sequence comes from Pseudomonas sp. B3G-3, assembly GCF_028640915.1. Classification (NCBI taxonomy): domain Bacteria; kingdom Pseudomonadati; phylum Pseudomonadota; class Gammaproteobacteria; order Pseudomonadales; family Pseudomonadaceae; genus Pseudomonas; species Pseudomonas sp. B3G-3. The sequence goes on from NZ_JAQZAB010000127.1 coordinate 175,151, forward strand.
CGGCCTGGTGTACAGCACCCTGCTGTGGTCCGCCAGCCAGGGCAACGCCCTCGACAGCGCCCTGCTGATGCTGGCCTTCGGCCTGGGTACCTGGCCGGTGCTGCTGGCGACCGGGCTCGCGGCGGAGCGGGTCACCGCACTGCTGCGTCGGCGCAGCGTGCGCATGGCCGGTGGCCTGCTGGTGATCCTGTTCGGCATCTGGACCTTGCCCGGTCCGCATCAGCACTGGTTGATGGGCCACTGAGGCTGCCGGCCATCGCCAACAACCATACAAGGCCCGCCCGGCAGGCAGCGCGCACCCGCCAGCCTTGATGCAAATCAAGATGGCCCGGGCGCCAACCCCCTAGACTCGCGAACACTGCCTGCCTACCGGGGGAATTCCCGCATGCTCGACGCCATTCGTTGGGACACCGATCTGATCCGCCGTTACGACCTGGCGGGACCGCGCTACACCTCTTACCCCACCGCTGTGCAATTCCACAGCCAGGTGGGCACCTTCGACCTGCTCCACGCCCTGCGCGAAAGCCGCAAGGCGCTGCGCCCGCTGTCGCTGTACGTGCATGTGCCGTTCTGCGCGAACATCTGCTACTACTGTGCCTGCAACAAGGTCATCACCAAGGACCGCGGGCGCGCCCTGCCCTACCTGCAGCGCCTGGAACAGGAAATCCAGCTGATCGCCTGCCATCTCGACCCCGGGCAGAAGGTCGAGCAACTGCACTTTGGCGGCGGTACCCCGACCTTTCTCAGCCATGACGAACTGCGGCAACTGATGGGCCATCTGCGCCAGCACTTCAACCTGCTGGACGACGACTCGGGCGACTACGGCATCGAGATCGACCCGCGCGAAGCCGACTGGTCGACCATGGGCCTGCTGCGCGAGCTGGGGTTCAACCGGGTCAGCATCGGCCTGCAGGACCTCGACCCGGCGGTACAGCGCGCGGTCAATCGCCTGCAGAGCCTGGAAGAAACCCGGGCAGTGATCGAAGCGGCGCGCACCCTGCAGTTTCGTTCGATCAACATCGACCTGATCTACGGCCTGCCGAAACAGACGCCGGACAACTTCGCCCGCACCGTCGAGGAAGTCATCAACCTGCAGCCGGACCGGCTGTCGGTGTTCAACTACGCGCACCTGCCAGAGCGCTTCATGCCGCAACGGCGGATCAACAGCCACGAGCTGCCGGCCCCGGCGGAAAAACTGCAGATGCTGCAACGCACCATCGAACAACTGACGGCCGCCGGTTACCGCTACATCGGCATGGATCATTTCGCCCTGCCCGACGACGAGCTGGCGATCGCCCAGGAAGAGTCGACCCTGCAACGCAACTTCCAGGGCTACACCACCCATGGCCACTGCGACCTGATCGGCCTGGGCGTCTCGGCCATCAGCCAGATCGGCGACCTGTACTGCCAGAACAGCAGCGACCTGACCCAGTACCAGAACCTGCTGGGCGGCGCGCAACTGGCTACCAGCCGCGGCCTGGTGTGCAATCAGGACGACCGCGTCAGACGCGCGGTGATCCAGCAACTGATCTGCAACTTCAGCCTCGACTTCGAGGCCATCGAGCAGCAGTTCAACATCGACTTTCGCGGGTACTTCGGCGAGCTGTGGCCACAGCTGCAAGCCATGGCCGAAGACGGCCTGATCAAGCTGAGCAACGAAAACATCGAAGTCCTGCCGGCCGGGCGCCTGCTGGTGCGTTCGGTGTGCATGGTGTTCGACGCGTATCTGGAGCAACAGAATCGACAGCGTTTTTCCCGGGTCATCTAGGGGCATCAGGCGCGGCAGCCTGAGTGCCAGGCGCGACAACTTGTCGCAGATTGCGGGCAAAAACTGTCGGGAGAGACAGGGCGCAAGCAAGCCTGATACTTGACGCCGAGACAATCGGCGAGTGCAAGTGACGGCCAGCGCTGGAAATACCTTGAACGGACTGCACGAGCGCATTTTCCCGGAGTGGCCTGGAGGCCACAAACGGACAGCTTTACGACTAAGCGCCAATACGGCACGGACTGGCCGGAACCTCCTCCCGTGAGTTACCCTTACGGCTTATGTGTGTTTTCCCACAAGGATTCTATTGAATGTCCGAGCCAGTAAAACTGCGCGCTCACAACCAGGCCCATTGCAAGGATTGCAGCCTGGCCCCCCTCTGCCTGCCACTTTCTCTGAATCTGGAAGACATGGATGCGCTGGACGAGATCGTTAAACGCGGTCGCCCGCTGAAAAAAGGCGAGTTCCTGTTTCGCCAGGGCGACGCATTCGACTCCGTCTATGCTGTGCGCTCCGGTGCCCTGAAGACTTTCAGTCTCAGCGACAGCGGCGAAGAACAGATCACCGGCTTCCACCTGCCCAGCGAACTGGTCGGCCTGTCCGGCATGGACACCGAGATCCACCCGGTTTCCGCCCAGGCCCTGGAAACCACGTCGGTCTGTGAAATCCCCTTCGAACGCCTCGACGAACTGGCCCTGCAGTTGCCCCAGCTGCGCCGCCAGCTGATGCGAGTGATGAGCCGCGAGATCCGCGACGACCAGCAGATGATGCTGTTGCTGTCGAAAAAGACCGCCGACGAGCGCATCGCCACGTTCCTGGTCAACCTGTCGGCACGCTTCCGCGCCCGTGGCTTCTCGGCCAATCAGTTCCGCTTGAGCATGTCGCGCAACGAGATCGGCAACTATCTGGGCCTGGCGGTGGAAACCGTATCCCGGGTGTTCACCCGCTTCCAGCAGAACGCGTTGATCGCCGCTGAAGGCAAAGAGGTGCACATTCTCGACCCGATCCAGCTGTGCGCCCTCGCCGGCGGCTCCCTGGAAGGCTGAGGCAGAGCCCCCGCCCGAGCCAAGCGGCTCGGGCGAGGCTATACTGGCGCGCTCCACTTCATGCCCGCCAGGACACTGCCACGATGGCCTTCGATTCCTTCGACATCAAATCCCTGATCCGCCCAGTCATCGACTTCCCCAAACCGGGCGTGATCTTCCGTGACATCACCCCGCTGTTCCAGTCGCCCAAGGCCTTGCGCCTGGTCGCCGACAGCTTTGCCCAGCGCTATGTCGAAGAAGACTTCAGCCATATCGGCGCCATGGACGCCCGCGGCTTCCTGATCGGCTCGATCCTCGCCTACCAGCTGAACAAACCGCTGATCCTGTTCCGCAAGCAAGGCAAGCTGCCGGCCGACGTGCTTGCCGAGGGTTACCAGACCGAATACGGCGAAGCCTTTCTCGAGGTCCATGCCGACAGCCTGTGCGAAGGCGATTCGGTGGTGATGTTCGATGACCTGATCGCCACCGGCGGTACCCTGATCGCCGCGGCCAACCTGGTGCGCCGCATGGGGGCCAGCGTCTACGAAGCCGCCGCCATCATCGACCTGCCGGAACTGGGCGGCTCGCAGCGCCTGCGAGACATGGACATTCCAACCTTCTGCCTGACGCAGTTCTCGTTGAGCGAACGGTAAATCGCTGCCATTTGGGTTGCCAGGGCCGGCGCTATCGCGAGCAAGCTTCGCTCCTACAGGGGCCTCCGGCAGGTCTACAGCCCCATCTGCTTGCTGATGATTTCGTTCATCACTTCCCGGGTGCCGCCGCCGATGGAAAGGATGCGGTTGTCGCGGTACAGCCGCTCCACCAGGCTTTCGCGCATGTAGCCCAGCCCACCGAGAATCTGCACGGCATCGTGGGTGATGCGATCGGCCATATCGGTGGCGAAGTTCTTGGCCATGGAAATCTCCTTGATCACACTCTGGCCCGCCGCCATCTTCGCTGCCTGGCGATAAGTGAATTCGCGGGACACCTCCAGCGCGGTCGCCATCTCCGCCAGACGATGCTTGATCACCTGGAACTTGCCGATGGGCTTGCCGAACGCCTCGCGCTCCCGGGCCCACTTCAGGCTCTCCTCCAACGCCAGCTGCGCGGTCATGTTGGCCATTAGCGCCAGCGCCAGGCGCTCGCTCTGGAAGTTGCCCATGATGCAGGCGAAGCCCATGTTCTCGACCCCGATCAAATGACTGGCCGGCACCCGGCAATCGTCGAAAAACAGCTCGGCGGTATCCGACGCCCACCAGCCCATCTTCTTCAGTGGCCGGCCGACGGTGAATCCCGGCGTGCCCTTGTCGATCAGCAGCAGGCTGATGCCACCGAAACCGGGTTCGCCGGTGCGCACGGCCACCGTGTAGAAGTCGGCGCGCACGCCACTGGTGATAAAGGTCTTGCTGCCGCTGACGCGGTAGCAGTCGCCATCGCGCAGCGCCCGGGTCTGCAGATTGGCCACGTCCGAACCGCCACCGGGCTCGGTGACCGCCAGGGCGCTGATCTTCTCGCCCGCCAATACCTGCGGCACCACCCGGTCGCGGACCTCGGGGCGCGCCCATTTGACGACCGGCGGCAAACCGATGTCCAGCGAGCCCAGGCCCGCCACCAGGCCGCCGGAGCCACAACGCATCAGTTCCTCGCTGGCGGCGATCTTGGCGAACAGGTCGCCCTCGTGGCTGCCACCCAGGGCTTCTGGATAGCCGATGCCCAGGATGCCGGCCGCGCCAGCCTTGAGGTACAGCTCGCGGGGGAAGCCTTGCGCCTCCTCCCATTGATCGATGTCCGGGAGGATTTCCCGCTCGACGAAACGTCGAACGCTGTCGCGGACCAACTGATGGCTAGGGTCGAAGTATTCCTGGCAGGCAGACATCGGCAAGCTCCTCTGAAGGTTGAGGAAACTTACCTAGCGCTTGCTTGGTTTTCAAGAAGAGTCGCGTTTAAGCGACAGAGCGCGGCCAGCAAGCAAGCCCCTCTGGCAGCGGCGAGCTTGCTGGCCGAAACGCTTACAGGCTGATCGGCTTACGCCCGGCAAACGAGTGCGCCAGGGTGCCGCCGTCCACCAGCTCCAGCTCGCCGCCCAGGGGCACGCCATGGGCGATACGCGAGGTGATCAGGCCTTTGTTGGTCAACAGCTGGGCGATGTAATGGGCGGTCGCCTCGCCTTCCACCGTCGGGTTGGTGGCCAGGATCACCTCGGTGAAACTGCCCTGCTCTTCGATCCTGGCCAACAGTTGGGGAATACCGATGGCTTCCGGGCCGAGGCCGTCGAGAGGCGACAGGTGGCCCTTGAGCACGAAATAGCGACCGCGATAACCGGTCTGCTCCACCGCATAGACATCCATCGGCCCCTCGACCACGCACAACAGCGTGTCGTCACGGCGCGGATCGGCGCATTGCGGGCACAGATCGTCCTCGGTGAGGGTGCGGCACAGGCGGCAGTGGCCCACGCCCTCCATGGCCTGGCTCAGCGCCTGGGCCAACCGCGTACCGCCGCTGCGGTCGCGCTCCAGCAGCTGCAAGGCCATGCGCTGGGCGGTTTTCTGACCCACGCCCGGCAAAGTGCGCAGGGCATCGATCAGTTGGCGAATCAGGGGGCTGAAGCTCATGGGGAAAGGTCCGACAAAACGACGAGACGCGGTTTATACCCGCGCCTCCGATTAGCGTCAAATGCTCAGTCCGGGGCGACCCGCACCACCAGCTTGCCGAAGTTGCGTCCTTCCAGCAGCCCGATGAAGGCTTGCGGCGCGCGCTCCAGGCCGTCGACCACATCCTCCTTGAACTTGACCTTGCCTTGCAGCACCCAGGGCGCCATGGCGCTGACAAACTCCGGTTGCCGGTCGCCGTAGTCGTCGAACACGATAAACCCCTGGATGCGCACGCGCTTGGTCAACAGCTGGCGCTGCAACAGTGGCAGGCGATCGGGCCCCGGCGGCAGTTCCTGGGCGTTGTACTGGGCGATCAGCCCGCACAGCGGAATCCGTGCCTTGGGGTTGAGCAACGGCAACACCGCATCGAATACCTTGCCGCCGACGTTTTCAAAGTAGATGTCCACGCCCTCGGAGCAGGCCTGCGCCAGCTCGTCGGCAAAATTCGGGCTGTGATGGTCGATACAGGCATCGAATCCCAGCTCCTCGACCACATAGCGGCACTTGTCGGGACCACCCGCCACACCGATCACCCGCAGCCCCTTGATCTTGGCCACCTGCCCCACCACCGAGCCCACAGCCCCCGAGGCCGCGGCCACCACCAGGGTCTCTCCGGCCTTGGGCTGGCCGATGTCCATCAGGCCCATGTAGGCGGTCATGCCCGGCATACCGAGCACACCCAGGGCCATCGAGGGGCTGGGCAAACCCGCCGGCACCGGTACCAGGTTACGGCCATCGGAAATGCTGTGGCTCTGCCACCCGGTGGCGCCCACCACCAGGTCGCCCTCCTGGAATTTCGGATTCAGCGAGCGCTCGACCCGACTGACCGCGCCGCCGGTCATCACTTCGTTGATTTCCACCGGAGCGGCGTAGGACGGCGCATCACTCATGCGCCCGCGCATATAAGGGTCCAGCGACAGATAAAGGGTCTTGAGCAGCACCTGGCCATCCGCCAGATCCGGCAACGCCACCCGCTCCAGGCGAAAGTTTTCCGGCACGGGCGCGCCCTGGGGCCGGGAGACCAGAACGATGCGCTGGTTGAGGGTCAATGCTTGCGACATCAGAGCAACTCCTTATCGAGAATTGAATCGGGCCATACAGAGTGCAGACCATCGTACAGCGCCCAGCGTTCGATGTTTCTCCTCCCACAGCCGCGGCCGCAGGCTGCGATCGGTTGCACGGCAATCGCAAACTCTGCAACCGCAATCATCCAGCCAGACCCCATCGCCTGAATGACGACCGCTGCGCGCTCGTTCGCAGCCTGCGGCAGCGGCTACGGGCGGCACAAACAAAAATGCCAGGCGCGATGCCTGGCATTTTTAAGTCCGACCGATGCGCTGGCGCGAATCAGAACGGCAGTTTCATACCCGGTGGCAGTTGCATGCCAGCGGTCATGCCGGACATCTTGTCCTGGCTGTTGGCTTCGATCTTGCGCACGGCGTCGTTGACGGCGGCGGCGAACAGGTCTTCCAGCACTTCGCGGTCATCTTCGCTGACGCCTTCCAGCAGGCTTGGGTCGATGCTCACGCGCTTGATGTCGTGACGGCCGGTCATGACCACGGTGACCATATCGCCACCCGCCTTGCCGGTGACTTCGGCGTTGGCCAGCTCTTCCTGCATCTTGGCCATCTTTTCCTGCATCTGCTGCGCCTGCTTCATCAGGCCGGCCATGCCACCTTTCATCATGGGAATCACCTCAAAGTACTTGGATAAAAACAGCGCCCGGCCTCAAGGCCCGGCGCCCTTCAGTTATTAACCCTGGCTGACCAGGGCCTCGACAGGTTCAATAGTATCGTGACGGACCACCGCGCCGAACTCCCGCACCATCTGCTGGATGAACGGATCGCCGTGGATCGACTCCTCGGCTTCGCGCTGGCGATTGGCACGGCGACGCGACGCGGCCTGGGCCGGGGTTTCCTGCTCGGGCTTGATCAGCTCGATGCTCACCGTCAGCGTGCGCTGGTGATACTGGTTCAGGGCATCGTTCAGGCGCCGCTGCTGAGTGGCGTTGAACAGGGCGCTGTGGGCCGGATCCAGGTGCAGCAACCAGTTGTCGCCCTCGGCGGCGATCAAGGTGCAGTTGGCGGCGATGCTCGCCGTCATTCCGGAAATCGGCAGTTTCGGGAACAGCTCCAGCCACTCCAGCGCCAGGCCGGTGGCCGGCTGGGCAGCCGGCAGCGGCTCGGGTTCCGGCTCGGGATCGGCGGCGTGTTCGCTGGCCAGTTCGTCCAGGTAGCTGTAGGCCGAATCCATGTCCGGCTCGATGTAGTCTTCGTCCAGCGGCGGCTCGTCATCCAGGTCGATGCCCGGTGTCGCGGCATCGACCTCGGCAACGCTGGGCTCCGGCACCGGGGCACTGACCCATTCCGGCGCATCCGGCACTACGCTGTCCGGGGTCGGGGTCGGCATCGGGGTCAGCTCAGGCTGCTCCGCGGCGGTCTCCAGCACGGGCTCGACGGCCGGCTGCTGTGCGACGACTGGTTCGACCGGGTCGTTCCACGGCAGGTCGACCACCTCTTCGGCGGCGACAGGCGCGGCTTGCGCTGGCGTCTCGACCACAGGCTGTGGCGCAGGCGCCACGGGCGCTGCTGGAACAGGCGCGGGTGCAACGACAGGGGCAACCGCTGGAGCGGCCTCGACCACCGGCGCCGCAACCGGAGCGGCGGCAACACTTACCGGAGCAGCAACGGCTGCGCCAGCCACGGATTGAGCGGAATCAACTGTGGCCTGGCTGATCCCCACTGGCTTTAGCGGCTGTCTCGGCGCATCTGCCGAGTCCGCTGGCCGGAAGGCGAGCATCCGCAGCAGGACCATCTCGAAACCACCGCGCGGGTCCGGCGCCAGCGGCAGGTCACGCCGGCCGATCAGGCCCATCTGGTAATAGAACTGCACATCTTCGGCCGGCAACGCCTGGGCCAGGGCCAGCACCCGATCGCGGTCGCCATGCCCGTTGTCGACACCGTCCGGCAAGGCCTGGGCAATGGCCACGCGGTGCAGGACGTTGAGAATCTCCGACAGCACGCCGTTCCAGTCCGGGCCCTGTTCGGCCAGGTGGCGCACAGCCTCGAGCAAGGCCTTGGCATCGCCGTTGATCAGCGCATGCAGGACGTCGTAGACCTGGCCGTGATCGAGAGTGCCGAGCATCGCCCGCACATCGGCGGCCATGACCTTGCCTTCACCGAAGGCAATGGCCTGGTCGGTGAGGCTCATGGCATCGCGCATCGAACCGTCGGCGGCGCGGCCCAACAGCCACAGCGCGTCGTCTTCGAACGGCACGTTCTCGACGCCCAGCACGTGGGTCAGGTGCTCGACCACCCGTTCCGGGGTCATGTTCTTCAGGGAGAACTGCAGGCAGCGCGAAAGAATCGTTGCCGGAAGTTTCTGCGGGTCGGTGGTCGCCAGAATGAATTTGACGTAGGGCGGCGGCTCTTCCAGGGTCTTCAACAAGGCGTTGAACGAGTGGCTGGACAGCATGTGCACTTCGTCGATCAGGTAGACCTTGAAGCGTCCGCGGCTCGGTGCGTACTGCACGTTGTCCAGCAGCTCGCGGGTGTCCTCGACCTTGGTCCGGCTCGCGGCGTCGATCTCGATCAGGTCGACGAAACGCCCTTCGTCGATCTCGCGGCATACCGAGCAGGTGCCACAGGGCGTGGAAGTAATGCCTGTTTCACAGTTCAGGCATTTGGCAATGATCCGCGCGATGGTGGTCTTGCCCACCCCGCGGGTGCCGGTAAACAGATAGGCATGGTGCAGCCGCTGACTGTCCAAGGCATTGATCAGAGCCTTGAGCACATGGGTCTGGCCGACCATTTCGCGAAACGAGCGCGGACGCCATTTACGTGCAAGAACCTGATAACTCATCGAAAACCGTCGCAACTGGGAAGCGGAAGCCCGTAATGCTAGCGGAGCAAGGGCGAAATTGCATCCGGTGCGCTCGTCTAATCTGGCTAAGCTGCTTTTTGTCAGGCTCGTCAGCGGCCTTTTCCTGCGTGGAGACTCTATGCGTTTAGCCTTGGGCGCCTTTCTGCTGGTTGCCATGAATGGTTTTGCCGCAGAACCGGCCCTGCGCTTCTCGATCCCCGACAGCTGGGCCATGCCCGTGGTACAGATCGAACGTGGCCGACCCACCCAGGGCATTCTCCACGACCTGATGGCCAGCCTCGCCACCCAGGTCGGCACCCCGGCCGAATTCCACGTCCTGGCGCGGGCCCGCGTGCAGGCGGCCATGGATCACGGGGAAATCGATGTCCGCTGTTATGCCGCCCAGTCCTGGCTGCCCAACCAGGCCGGCGATTACATCTGGAGCATCCCGCTGTTCATTCAGCGCGACCTGTTGGTCAGCCGCGAGCGACACCTATTCCCGGTCACGCCCCGGGACCTGCCGACGCAGCCCATCGGCACCGTCCTCAGCTACACCTACCCTTCCCTGCAACCCTTGTTCGACAGCCGCCAGTTGCTCCGCGACGACGCGCGCAACCAGGAACAGGTGCTGCAAAAACTCTGGGCCGGCCGCTACCGCTACGCGGTGAGCAACCAATGGACGCTGGACTGGTTCAATCAGACCTTGCCGCCCGAGCAGCAACTGCACAGCGTGGCCATCCTGCAGGAACAGGCGGTCGGCTGCGTCGTCCGCAACGATCCGGCGCTGCCGGTGCAACGCGTGCTGCGCACCTTGTTGCGGATGAAAATGTCGGGAGAGATCGACGACCTCATCGGCCTGTACACCGGCCGCAGGCCGACCGAGAGCGCCCCGCAGAGCTACGAGGCACCTTAGGCGTCAGCCGACTTCGTCCTGCGGACACCATTCCAGCGGCGGCAGGAAGGTCGCCACCCAACCCGGCACCTCGCTGGCCGGCATGGGCGGGGCGATGAAATAGCCTTGCGCCACGTCGCAGCCCAGCGACATCAGCAACTCGCCGTGCTCCATGCTTTCCAGGCCCTCGGCCACCACCTGCCGGTCAAACGCCCGGGCCAGGCCGATCAAGGCCTGGGTCAGCGCCAGGTCACCCTGGTCGTGCAGCATGTCGCGCACGAACATGCGGTCGATCTTGATGGTCTGGGTGCGCAAGCGCTTGAGGTAACTCAGGGACGAATGCCCGGTTCCGAAATCCCCCAGGGAAAACTGCACCCCCAGCGCCTGGCAGGCCTCGAGGCAAGCGCTGACATGCTGGATATTCTCCACCGCCACCGCCTCGACGATTTCCAGGTCCAGCAACTGCGGGGCAATCTGTGGATGGCGCTCGAGCACCGCCTTGAGTCGGTCGACGAAATCCGCCCGCTGGAAATGCCGCGCTGCGATATTGACGCTGATCGGCCAGCGCTGTCCGGCCAGTTGCCATTGCCGCAACTGGGCCATGACCTGCTCCATCACCCACTCGCCGATATCGACGATCAGGTCGGTCTCCTCCACCAGCGGCAGGAACTCCCGAGGCGCGACCATGCCCCGCTGTGGATGCTGCCAGCGCAGCAACGCCTCGAAACCCACCACCTCGCCGCTGCGCATATTGACCTTGGGTTGAAAGTGCAGGCACAGCTCGCCGGACGCCAACGCCTGCCGGACCCGCTCCACGGTCTGGTGGGTAGCCTTGACCTCGCGGTCCCGCGACACATCGAACAAGTGAAAGCGATTGCGCCCGCTCTGCTTGGCCACGTACATCGCCTGGTCGGCATGCCGCAGCAAAGTGTCGGCGTCATCGTTGTCGGCGGGAAACAGCGTCACGCCGATGCTGGCGCAGACGTTGATCTCCTTGTCCTGGATCAGATAGGGCGTGGAGATCACCCCCAGCACCCGATGCAACGCCGCCCGCAACTCGCGAATGTCGCGCACATGGCGCAGGATCAGCACGAACTCATCCCCGGCCAGGCGCGCCACCACGTCTTCGCCGCGAATGATCGAGCGCAGGCGCGCCGCTACCTCCACCAGCAACAGATCGCCGCTGGCGTGCCCGTAGCCATCGTTGACCGCCTTGAAGCCGTCGAGATCGAGCATGCACACCGCCAGCGCGATGTTCTCCTTGCGCGAGTAATCCAGCGCTTGGTTGAGCAGGTCGGAAAGGAAGGAACGGTTGGGCAAACCGGTCAGCACATCGTGGCCGACCCGCCATTGCAGCGAGTGCAGCAAGCGCCGTTTTTCACTGATATCGAAACGAATTGCCACATAACGCTGGACCCGACCAGTGGCCTCATCGAGCAAAGGTACGACGGTGCTGTCGACCCAATATAAAGTCCCGTCCTTGGCCCGGTTGCAGATCTCGCCCTTCCAGACCTGGCCCAGGGCAATGGTGCGCCACATGCTGCTGAAGAATTCGGGAGGGTGCAGGCCGGAGCCGAGAATCCGGTGATTGGCGCCCAGCAGCTCTTCTCGGCTGTAGCCGGAAATCGAACAGAACTGGTCGTTGACGTAAGTGATCCGGCCGGTCAGGTCGGTCTCGGAAAAAATGGCGGCTGCATCCACGGCCCTGCGGTATTTCTCATCCATGAGTCTGACTCACTGTCGCTAGCGGTTGAACCGCTCGACCAGGGCACGGAGCCCGGAAGAGATGTTTGGGCGTTCACTCTCAATATTTTCGCAATCCCAGGCAGGCCTGGGCTGCTGGTCCGAAAATATCTGTTCAACAGAGGTGACCGGCACATTCAGACGCACGTTAAAACTCCATAGACAGCATTCGACAATGCCAGCCCAGACAAGCCGGCAAGAGGCCGACTCACGGAAAATGGCGCACCGTCTTGCCCCACCTGACACAATTGCAACCGTACAGCGACCGACACCGTCATTGACCTTCGAATCGACGAAGACCAACTAAAATCACTTAAGGATCAGCCGAATTTGGCGGGTGGGACACTGGCAATCATCAGCGAGACGTTCGCGCCTGCGCCATACCCTCGATTCTGGTGAACAAGGAAAATGCAATGAGTTCTTGTTTCATCAGTTCATCTTCTGAAACTAGATCACCAAATGCCTGTCCGAAGCGTCGATTCTACGAATTGCATCACATTTTGCAAGGCAAGGTGATGAATCATGGCGTTGCCTAATGCAAAGATTTATCGTTAAGTTCTTGATTCTAAATGGGAATTGAGCGATGCAAATTTCAAGTTTGGGTCCAGCCATCAGGCGTTACCGCAAGGTAGCGGGGCTTACTCAGGCTGAACTAGGCGAAAAAACCGGTTTTGACCCTAAAACCATCAGCCGCTTCGAAACCGGCACCTACACCCCCAGTGTGGAAGCGCTGTTCCTGCTGGCCGATGTACTGGGAGTGAAGCTGAAAGCCTTTTTCGCAGATCTGGGCGACGAAGACGAACAGCGGGCGTATCTGTTCGGTGTCATTCACAAAGCCACCCCGAAGGACCTGGGAAAGCTGATAGCAGCGGTAGACCTGGCCTTGTCCAAGCCTTAGAGCCGAGCAACACGCAGAGGAGGCAGCCCTATCGAAGCCGATAGCCTGCCTCCTCTTTATTTCCCCCAGATGACTCCTGACAGGAACTGACAACGGCGCCCCTTAAGCTGGCGTGCGCAGCCCAACCTTTCCAGGAGTCCGGATGATCGCTACCAGCACTTACCTTCTGCTATACGTCGACAGCCCCGCCACCAGCGCCAATTTCTACAGCCGCCTGCTGGACAGACCGCCGGTCGAGCTGTCGCCGACCTTCGCCCTGTTCATCCTCGATTCGGGGCTCAAGCTCGGCCTCTGGTCCAGGCAGGATGTCGAGCCAGCCACCCAGGTCGCCGGTGGCGGCGGCGAATTGGCCTTAGGGGTGGCCGACAACCAGACCGTCGACCGACTGCACAGCCAATGGGCCGAATCCGGCGTGAGCATCGCCCAGGATCCGACCGCCCTGGACTTCGGCTACACCTTCGTCGCCCTGGACCCGGACGGACATCGACTCAGGGTGTTCTGCCCGATCCTGGAGTGAACGGCAGTCGCGGCGATAGCCTCCGGCAGTACCGAGCGACGCCGCGACCAACGCCCCTCCAACTGCATCGCCATCACGCTACCGAGGACGATCGCCGCCCCCACGACCACCGCGCCATGCACCCGCTCATGCAGGACCAGCGCTGCCATCAGCATGGCGATTGGCGGTATCAGGTACATGGCGATGGACGCGCGGCTGACCTCGACCCGCGCCAGCACATAGGCCCACGCCAGGTAAGCCAGCGCACTGGGAAACAACCCCAGCAGCAACACCGCCAGGTTCACCCGCCACGGCGCCTGGACCACCGCGACCGCCAGCCCTGGCCAATACAGGCTCAACAGCAAGGTGCCGGCCCAGACCATGTAGCAGACGGTGGTCAACAGGTCGTAACGCCCCGAATAATGCCGCTGCAGCACGAAGTACAACCCCCAGGAGAAGGCCGCCAGCAGTACGAGCAATCCCTGGGGCTTGATCGACGCCACGCCCTGGTCGCCCCAGACCACCACGACCGCGCCGAGCAACCCCAGCCCGACACAGCCCCAGCGCCAACCGCTGACTGGCTCCCTCAACCAGAAAAACGCAATCAGGGTGCTGAAGATCGGCGCCGACTGCGCCAGCACACTGGACGCCCCCGCGCTCAACCCCTGCTGGCCATAGTTGAGGCTGACGTGATGCAGGGCGATGGCAAAAAAGCCCAGCACCAGCAACCAGGGCAGATCACGCCAGCGTGGCAAGGTGATTCTTTTCACCAGGGCAATGGCGCCCATGAACAGTGAGGCAATCAGAAAGCGCAGCAACGCCAGATGGCCAGGCTCGTAACCCTCCAGGCCGATATGGATACCCACCGGGGAATAAGCCCAACACAGAATGACCGCGGCGGTCGCCAGGACCAGTTTCAACGCAGGGGAGATATTCAAGACACAGGCACTCGGTAGCACAAGGAAGGCCTTCAGTCTCCCGCCCGCCACAACTCACCACAATTAACGGATACTGAGACCAGACCTCACTGGAAATGAGCAATGGAACTGAGCCAGCTGAAGATGGTGAAAGCCGTCGCCCGTACCGGCAGCATTGCCCGGGCGGCCGAACAACTGCATTGCGTGCCCTCCAACATCACCAACCGCCTCAAGCAACTGGAAGGCGAGCTGGGCACCCGGCTGTTTATCCGCGCGGGCCGCGGGCTGAAAATCAGTCCGGATGGGGAAATCTTTCTGGGTTACAGCGAGCGCATCCTGGCCTTGGTGGATGAAGCCAAACGCGCCGTCGATCGCCAGGCCGAACCCAGCGGCATCCTGCGCATCGGCGCCATCGAGTCCTGTGCCGGCGGACGCCTGCCGCCGCTGCTGGCGGAGTTCCATCAGCGCTTTCCCCAGGTCACTCTGGAGCTGGTAACCGGTACCTGGTCGCAGTTGTTCGAAGAGCTGCAACACCACCGGATCGACGGCGCATTGGTTGCGGTCGACACGCCCCAGCCAAAGCTGGAGCGCACCGCCCTCTACAGCGAGCCCCTGGTGCTGGTCGCCAGCGCCGATGCGGCACCTGTACTAAGCCCGCGCGACCTGCAAGACCAGACCCTGTTCATGTGGCCCGGCGGCTGCCCTTACCGCCGCGCCCTGGAGCATTGGCTGAACGCCCACGACGTGACCGCGACCATCATCGGCTATGCCAGCTGGGGCACCATCATCGACTGTGTCAGCGCCGGTGCCGGCATGACCCTGGCCCCGGAAGGCGTGCTCGAGCGCTACACCCTGTCCGCGGGCCTGACGCGCCACCGCTTCGCCGACCTGCAGCCGATCGACATTCGTTTTGTCTGGAACAAGGAAATAGAACGCCACACCGCACGGGACGCGTTTGCGCAGTTGTTGCAGGAACGATTGGGGAAATGAAACGAGCGACTGGCCTTTGAATACACCTTGTAATGTTGACCTGGATAAACGTCGGCTGACGCTTTTCCGTCAAATACAGAATGAGCAAAGGCCGAATGCAAAAAAGGGTTCATTTTTAATGAACCCCTTCTTATGGAGCCTGTTAAATAAATCAGAGCAGCGAGCAAGAATCCGACATCGGAACTTTCGCCACATCGCCTTTACCTGTGCAAAGCAAGGTAACCTTCGAACCTTTTTTGAGACTGACCAACTGCTCAGCATCAGACTTTTCAAAGGCAAATTGCGGCTCCATGAACTGATTCACACCACCGCGCAACGTTACATAAGGCTGCCCCATGAAGTTGGTGTTGATATCTGCAACAGTGCCCGACACCTTGAACTTCTTACCCTTGAACTGCTGGTCAGCCGCGACCGTGTTTGCATCATAAGCCGAGGCAATAGCAGAGGCAGTTACGACAGGCATCGCCGCCAATTCAGCGACTACCTTAGCCTTTTCAGCTGCAGCCTGCTCTACACGCTGCTGCTCAAGCGCCGCAGCTTCGGCTTGCTTTTGCTCAGGAGACTTCATTGCGTTGGAAACCATCCCGATAACCACCAGGCAACCAAAGATGATACCTACCCACTTAAATAATTTCTTCACGCCCTTCTCCCTACCCTTTTGAATAACTTCCGTAACAACATCCATGCCATGACACAAATTGCGTATCAAAGCGGCGAGGATTCTCCCCAATAGCAGGAAGGGAAGCAAGGCAAAGGGCCATTAAAGGTTTAACAGGCAATGAAGGAGTAAAAAATATCAGAACGGAGAGTCAGCGCAGATCATCAATATCGTGCGTTGCTACAGAAAGAACTGAAGAGGGGCATAAACAGAGGGGCGACTATGAATCGCTTGGGCGTTATGGAGGCAACCCCACCAGCCACACCCCGGCACACAATGTCACCGCTGCGGCTGCTCCCTTCCAGGCCTGACCGGGTTCACGGCTGATCGTTGCGAGGGGACCAATGGGGTCACCATAACGACGCTCACCTGACGGCGAGCCGCGCCATTGTACCTATCTGCGGCGAAGTTACAACCGCTCTGTAAAGATTAAAAAATCTGAACGGCTTCAAGTACTTGGATCATTACCCCTCTCCCCGCCCGCTCGTCGATTCCTGTAGCCGCTGCCGCAGGCTGCGTTCGGTCGCGCAGCGGCCGCCATCGCGGGTGACACCGTATTTCAGCTGAGCGCAATCGAATGGCTGGCGACTGCTTTGCAGTCGATCGCAGCCTGCGGCAGCGGCTACAGGGGACCGCGCATGAGTGGAATGGCAGTTTTGCGGCGAGCTGGCAGTCGATTTTTCGCTTTGTTTTGTAAGGGGTTTCCTAGAAACTCTGGAACGCCTTTGGGCGGGTTGTACCCCTGAATTTGATCGGGCAGTCTGCGGGGGTCGTTGCAGTTTCAACGACCCGGATGTGGAAGTCTGGAAAAGTCATTGGTACAGCGCTCAACAGCGACTGCTGACGTTTTGCGTCCGCAGATCCGTGTTATGGCGACCATGCGTGGGGCACCTTCGGGTGCGCCGGGCTTTGGGTACCAAGGACTCCCCGGTCTTCCACACCCACGCATGGCTGCCACCCTCTCGTGTGGAAGCGAGACTGGCGGCTTTCATCTTTCAGAGAGTCGTAGGTACCCACATGAAAAAGCTCGTTCCCGATCCGCCACTCACTCCCCCGCGCCGACTACGCGATCCTGAACTGGATGCGGCGAATATCTCCCTGCTCTTGTCGCTCAACGACCAGCAGCAACCGCTGCTCACACAACTCAAAGAAACCCGCAGCCAGCCGTTCGGCCTGCGCGACGCCCAGCAGCGCCCGCTGTTCGCGGTACAGGCCGGGGTGAATGCCGAAGAAGCCTTGATGCATGTTTCACTGCTGCTCAAATGCGCCGAAGAAGTCTCGGATGAAATCACCGAACAGGGCAGCGGCATCGAGCGCGGGTTGATCTGGTCCATGGTGCATTCCGTGGAAATGGCTCGCGCGGTGGTCGATGCCTTGCTCGATGGCGTGCGCACAGCTCGCTAACCGCCCTTGGTAGGAGCGAAGCTTGCTCGCGACAGCATCGCCGCGGCCTTCTGCCGGACCGAGTCGCCTGCATCGCGAGCAAGCTTCGCTCCTGCAGAGGCAGGTGGTGGATTCAGGCCTGTTCGAGCACTTCGTCGGCCTTGCCGCCGGCTTGCTGGATCACCAGGTGGATGAAGTGCAGCTTGGCGATCACCGCGGGCGGCAGGATGAAGGGATAGAAGTCGGGCTGACCCATGCTGCGTGACAATTCGTTGAGCATGCCCGCCAGTTCGATCCAGGCGTTGACGAAAGAGAGGAACGCCGGGCCGCCGGGATGCTGTGGGTCATACAGGGTGTCCAGCGGAAACGGCTGGTAGTCGAAGTCCATTTCCCGGGCGCTCATGCCGAAGCCCAGCGCGGTATCGACCGCGTCCATCATGTGCAGGTAGTGGGCCCAGGTTTCCGCCCAGTCTTCCCAGGGGTGCATGGTGGCGTAGGCGCTGACGTAGGCCTGCGACCAATCGTTGGGCGCACCCTGTTGATAATGTCGGTCCAGGGCTTCGGCGTAGCTCGCGCGTTCGTCGCCGAACAGCGCGCGACAGGGTTCCAGCCAATGGCTGTCGGCGATCAGACGATCCCAGTAGTAATGCCCCACCTCATGCCGGAAGTGCCCGAGCAAGGTGCGATAGGGTTCGCGCATCTGTACCCGCACCTGCTCGCGATAGGCGTCATCGGCTTCCTTTATGTCGAGGGTGATCAGACCGTTGGCGTGGCCGGTCATGGGCGCCTTGCCCTGCCGATCGACACCGAGGAAATCGAAAGCCAGGCCAGCCTCTTCATCCTCGCTCTTGGCGATCAGCTGCAACCCCAGGCTCATCAGTTGCGCCACCAGGCGGCGCTTGGCGATTTCCACCTTGCGCCAGCGCTCGGGGTTTTCCGCCACGCCAAGATCGGGAATGGTCCGGTTCAACCGGCACGCCATGCACAAGGTGCCGGCGCCATAAGCCGGCAGCAGCCAGTTACAGGCCGCCGGGGTATCGAGGTTGGCGCAGCGCCGGAACAGCCCCGCTTGCGGGTCGACGTCCAGCAGCCAAGTATCGACCTCCGGCCCTGGCTGCAGCGACGACAGGCGACTCTGTTCCGGTTGATAACCCAGGGCCGCCGAACAGGCCAGGCACTGACTGTTGCGAAAGAACAGCGACTGCCCGCAGCGGCACAACCAGACCTTGCTGTTGCGGCTGTTCTCACGGACAAAGGGCGCGGCGATACGGGAACTGAGCTGTTCGAAGAAGCGGTACATGGCGATCTCTCCCTGGGCTTGCCAAGACTAGATCATGGGAACGGGACTATTGTTCCATCGCCTTGCTGGCGATCCGCTTTTCTGTAGGAGCGAGCTTGCTCGCGAAGCGATTTCCATATCGCATCGCGTGCAAGCCTGGAGATTTTTTCGCGAGCAAGCTCGCTCCTACAAGGGAACATGATTCCATGTAGCCGCTGCCGCAGGCTGCGATAAGGTCCGCAGGACCTTCCGGCGCCCGACAAAGCAACGCCCGCTGCGCGGTCGATCGCAGCCTGCGGCAGCGGCTACAGGGTTATGCCGAGATACCGTGCTGGCCGAGGAAGGCCACGAAGGCTTCTTCATCCAGCACCTTGAGGCCCAACTCGTTGGCCTTGGCCAGCTTCGAGCCGGCGCCAGGACCGGCCACCACACAATGGGTCTTGGCCGAAACCGAGCCGGCAACCTTGGCGCCCAGGCTTTCCAGCTTGTCCTTGGCCACGTCGCGGCTCATCAGCTCCAGCGAGCCGGTGAGCACCCAGGTCTGGCCAGCCAGCGGCAGCCCTTCCACCACCTTCTTCTCGCTCTGCCAGTGCATGCCGAAGGCTTGCAACTGCGCCTCGATGGCCAGCGCCCGTGTGGCGTTCTCGGCGATATCGAAGAACTCGCGCACGGCCTTGGCCTGCTTCTCCGGCAGGGTCTGGCGCATGTCCAGCCAGTCCGCCTTGACCACACCCTCGAGGGTCCCGAACTTGTCCGCCAGCTTCTGCGCCGCACCCGGCCCCACCGATGGAATATTCAGCTTGTCGAGCATGCCGCCCAGGGTGGTGCTGGCGGCGAACTCGGCGCCCAGGTCGCCCTGATCCTGCAACTGCAGCCCGCACTGCTGCGGATCGAGCAAGGCACCGATGACCTGCCGGTTATGGCTGTCCTCGAAGAAGCTGTGAATCTCGTGAGCCACTTCCAGGCCGATATCCGGCAGGTAGGTCAGCACTTCCGGCAAGGCCTGCTGCACGCGCTCCAGGGAGGCCAGGGAGCGCGCCAGGACCTTGGCCGTCTCCTCGCCCACATCGGGAATGCCCAGGGCATAGATGAAGCGCGCCAGGCCCGGCTTCTTGCTGTCTTCGATGGCCTTGAGCAGCTTGTTGCTGGAGACCTCGGCGAAGCCTTCCAGGTCGATGATCTGCTCGTACTTGAGCTTGTAGAGGTCGGCCGGTGAGCCGATGAGTTTTTCGTCCACCAGCTGTTCGATGGTCTTGTCGCCCAGCCCTTCGATATCCATCGCCCGACGGGAAACGAAGTGGATGATCGCCTGCTTGAGCTGCGCACCACAGGCCAGGCGACCGACGCAGCGGTACACCGCGCCCTCGCTGATGGTTTCCTTGCCCTTGCTGCGCTTGATCAGTTGCGTGCGCTCGACGTGAGAACCGCACACCGGACAAGTTTCTGGGATATGCACCTGGCGTGCGTTTTCCGGACGGCGCTCGGTGACCACCTGCACCACTTGCGGAATCACATCGCCGGCGCGGCGGATGATCACGGTGTCGCCGATCATCAGGCCCAGGCGCGCCACTTCGTCCATGTTGTGCAGGGTCGCGTTGGAGACGGTGACACCCGCCACCTTGACCGGCCTCAGGCGCGCCACCGGGGTTACCGCGCCAGTACGGCCGACCTGGAATTCCACGTCCAGCAGCTCGGTCAGCTCTTCCATCGCCGGGAACTTGTGGGCGATTGCCCAGCGCGGCTCCCGCGCCCGGAAGCCCAGTTCGCGCTGCGAGGCAATGCTGTTGACCTTGAACACCACGCCGTCGATTTCATAGGGCAAGCCATTGCGGCGCTCGCCGATATCGCGGTAGTAATCCAGGCATTCGTCGATGCCCTTGGCCAACTTCAGCTCGCGACTGACGGGCATGCCCCAGTGCTTGAGCTGCTCCAGATTGCCGATATGGGTGTCGGCAATGTCAGCGGTGACCTGGCCAATCCCGTAGCAGCAGAATTCCAGCGGACGGCTGGCGGTGATCTTCGAATCCAGCTGGCGCAAGCTGCCGGCCGCGGCGTTCCGTGGGTTGGCGAAGGTCTTGCCACCCACTTCCAGCTGCGCGGCATTGAGCCGCTCGAAACCGGCCTTGGACATGTAGACCTCGCCGCGCACCTCGAGGGTCGCCGGCCAGCCGCTGCCGTGCAGCTTCAGCGGAATGTTGCGCACGGTGCGCACGTTGACGCTGATGTCTTCGCCGGTGGTGCCGTCGCCGCGGGTCGCGCCGCGCACCAGCACACCGTCCAGATACAGCAGGCTGACCGCCAGGCCATCGAGCTTCGGCTCGCAGCTGTATTCCACCGCCGCCCCGCCACCGAACAGATCGCCCACCGGCAGGTCGAGCCCCTCGGTCACCCGACGATCGAATTCACGCATGTCGGTTTCTTCGAAGGCGTTGCCCAGGCTGAGCATGGGGATTTCGTGGCGCACCTGAGTGAAGGCCGAGAGCGCCGCGCTACCCACGCGCTGGGTCGGCGAATCACTGCTGACCAGCTCCGGGTGCTCGGCTTCCAGCGCCTTGAGTTCGTGGAACAGGCGATCGTATTCGGCGTCGGGAATGCTCGGCTCGTCGAGGACGTGGTAGCGGTAGTTGTGCTGATCCAGCTCAGCGCGCAGCTCAAGAATGCGGGTTTCGACGGCGGTCATGGTGTTCTCTCAAAAAGCAAAAGAGCAGCCTAGGCTGCTCAATATTTGTCTGGAGGGTCTTGCGACCCTGTCGCGAGCCTGCTCCGGCAGGCCAAGGGTTATGCCGGAGCGGCTGGCTCGCGAAGCGCTCAGCGCTTCTGGGTCAGGGCGCGACGCTCGAATTCGACGATGCGCTGACGGTAGTGTTCGATGGTCTGGGCGGTCAGTACGCTGCGCTGGTCGTCCTTCAGTTCGCCGTTCAGTTCCTGGGACAGCTTGCGCGCCGCAGCCACCATCACGTCGAAAGCCTGCTTCGGATGACGCGGGCCTGGCAGGCCGAGGAAGAAGCTCACGGCCGGAGTGCTGAAGTGGTCGATGTCGTCCAGGTCGAACACGCCTGGCTTGACCGCATTGGCCATGGAGAACAGTACTTCGCCATTGCCAGCCATGCTTTCGTGACGGTGGAAAATATCCATCTCGCCAAAGCGCAGGCCGCTTTCCAGGATGTTCTGCAACAGCGCCGGGCCCTTGAAGCCGCCGGCATCACGGCAGATCACGCTGATCACCAGCACTTCTTCGGCTTGCGGCTGGTCCTTGTCGGCGTAGCCGGAAGCCTTGGTTTCATCCGGGAAGTCGTCGTCACGGCTGCTGAAGCTCGGGCCGCCGTCCAGGTCCAGGTTGAGGTTCAGGTCGCCCTGCTGTGGCTCGCTGCCACGCTTGCCACGCTTGGAACCAGACTCGCGCGGTTCGCGCGCCGGCGCGCTCATCGACGGCAGGTCGTGCTCATCGAGTTGCGGTTCCTTATGGGTATCCAGCACGCGGGGCGGGCCCAGCAGTTCGGCACTGCTGTCGTCGTCCGGCAGGTTGGACAGGCTACGATCCAGACGGAATTTCAACTTCCCCTTGCCGCCGCGCATACGGCGCCAGCCATCAAAAAGAATACCGGCAATGACAATGATGCCGATGACGATCAGCCACTCGCGCAGACCGATTTCCATGTAATCCCGTGCCTCTATGAAAAATGCTGAAAAATAAGAGGTTTAGCAAACTGCAAACCGCTTTAAAACGTGGCGCCAACTCTATGTTCTGACTGGCCTTTTGCCCACGTATAGGAAAAATTGACATTAAACTAGCACGACCAAAGACAACTTTACACCGTCTGTCGCAACGGCTTCATTCAATATGTCGATCAGCCAGTACTCGGCGCAGGTAAAAACCTCTTACTTGTCACTTACATACCGGCTTTGGTCGCCCGGATATCAGGCGTCCACCATCGCCATCGCCTCCTCGACATCCACGGCTACCAGGCGTGAACAGCCGGGCTCGTGCATCGTCACGCCCATCAATTGATCGGCCATTTCCATGGCGATCTTGTTGTGGGTGATATAGATGAACTGCACCGTCTGCGACATCTCTTTAACCAGCCTTGCGTAGCGTCCAACGTTAGCGTCATCCAGCGGAGCGTCAACTTCGTCGAGCATGCAGAACGGCGCCGGGTTCAACTTGAAGATGGCAAATACCAGCGCCAGGGCCGTCAATGCTTTCTCACCACCGGACAACAAATGAATGGTGCTGTTCTTCTTCCCTGGCGGACGCGCCATGATCGTTACCCCTGTATCGAGTAGATCTTCGCCCGTCAGTTCCAAATAAGCGCTGCCGCCACCGAAAACTTTTGGAAAGAGTGCCTGTAAACCGCCGTTAATCTGATCAAAGGTATCCTTGAAACGATTACGGGTTTCCTTGTCGATCTTGCGAATCACGTTTTCCAGGGTTTCCAGGGCTTCCACCAGATCGGCGTCCTGGGCGTCCAGATAACGCTTGCGCTCGGACTGCTGCTGGTACTCATCGATGGCCGCGAGGTTGATCGCCCCCAGGCGCTGGATACGCGCGGCAATCCGCTCGAGCTCTTCCTCGGCCTCTTTCTCGCTGGCCTGTTCGGTCAGCGTGGCGAGCACGCCCTGCAAGTCGTAGCCGTCTTCCAGCAACTGGTCCTGCAAGGTCTTGCGGCGCACGCTCAGGGCTTGCCATTCCATGCGCTGCTGTTCGAGCTGGCCACGGATCAATTGCGATTGCTGCTCGGCCTGGGTCCGGCGTTTTTCCGCATCGCGCAATTCGCGGTCGGCATCCTCCATGGCGATCTGCGCGCTCTTGAGCTCGACGTCGACGGTCATGCGCTTTTCCAGCAACTCCTCGAGCTTCAGGCGCAGCTCTTCCAGCGGTGCGGCGCCCTCCTCCAGGTTCAGGCTGAGCTGTTCACGCTTCTCCGTCAGGCGCTCCGATTGCAGCTCCAGGCGTTCCAGGGCCTGGCGGGTGGAATCGTGCTGGGCCTTGAGCGAACCCAGGCGTACCGCCAACTGGTGAGCGTGATCCTTGTGCTGGCGCGCCTCCTGGCGCACCCGGTCCAGGCGCTCACGCAAACTGTCGCGCTGGGCCAGCAGCAATTCGCGCTGCTCGGTGTCCAGGGCCATGCTGTCGAGGGCTTCCTGCAGCTGCAGACGGGCTTCGCCCACCTGCTCGTGTTCCACGGCGCGCTGCTCGCCCAGCTCCGCCACTTCTTCATCCAGACGGGTACGGCGCAGGGCCAGCTGTTCGGCCTTGGCCTTGCCGGCGGAAAGCTTGGCTTTCAATTCACCCTGCTGACGGGCTTCGTCCTGCAGCAGGCGGCGCAGGTGTTCGCGACCGTTCTCCTGCTGGCGCTGTTGCGCACGCAGGTTCTGCAAGTGGGTTTCCAGGTCTTCCACGCTGGCTTCGCGCTCGTCGCGCTCTTGGCTCAACTGCTCGATTTCCTGGTTGCGCGCGAGCATGCCGCTTTCCGCTTCGCTGGCGCGGCGCACCCGCAGGAAATGCCGGCCGACCCAGAAACCGTCGCGGCTGATCAGGCTCTCGCCGGCCGCCAATTGGCCACGCAGGGCAAGAGCCTGTTCAAGGCTTTCCACCGGTTTGACCTGACCCAGCCAGGGCGCCAGGTCGACCTGGGCATCGACCTTGTCCAGCAGGCTGCCGGGTATCCGCGCGCCCTCGCCCGCCAGCTGGAGCAGGCGCAGATCGCCCTGCTCGAACCCGGCCAGGTCAAAGCCGGCAAAGTCGTCGACCAACACCGCTTGCAGGTCGGCGCCGAGCACGGTTTCCACCGCCAGCTCCCAACCGGCCTCGACCTTCAAGCCTTCGGCCAAACGCGGACGCTCGGCCAACTGTTGCTCGCGCAGCCACTCCGCCGCGCCGGTCCCCGGATTGAGCGCCGCCTGCTGCAAAGCCTCCAGAGAGGCCAGGCGACCATTGAGACGTTGCAATTCACCCTGGGCCTGCTGCTGGGCCTGGGTCGCCTGATGCAGCTCCTGGCGCAGTTGCTCCAGGCGCTCGACCTGACCGTCTTCGCTGGCCTGCAAATCTTCCAGGGTCGCCTCGCTCGCCGCGAGTTGTTCGTTGAGTTCGAGGATTGCCGCGTCTTCCGGATCGGCGGCGAGCAACGCGCGCTCCTCCACCAGACGCCGCTGGCGCTCGCCCAGACGCTCCATGCTGCCTTCGAGCTGCTGGATACGCGACTGCTGCACCTCGGCCTGGCGCCGCGGCTCGGCGGACTTGAGGTTGAATGCGTCCCACTGCTCCTGCCAGCCGTGCATGGTGGCTTCGGCTTCTTCCAGGGCCGCGGCAGCCTCTTCGGCGGCGGCGCTGGTGACTTCCTGCTCGGGCTCGAGCATTTCCAGCTCTTCACCGAGGGTGGCGAGCAAGGTGCGGTCGTGACCCAGGTGGGATTCGGTCTCCTGGCGTGCACGCTCGGCCTCGCGCAAGTCGTCCTGCAACTGGCGCAGACGCTGCTGACCGTGCTGGATGCTCTGCTCGACCCGGGCGATATCGCCGCCGACCGAATAGAAGCGCCCCTGCACCAGATTGAAGCGCTCGGACAGCTCATGGTGACCGTCGCGCAGGCGCTCGATGGCGGCGTCGGCATTGCGTTGTTCCGCCACCAGGGCTTCAAAGCCGACTTCCTGGTTGCCGATGATCGATTCGCGCTGGCCGACCTGCTCGTTAAGCTCCTGCCAGCGCAACGCCGACAGCTGGGCCTTGAGCTGACGCTCCTCGGCTTTGTATTCCTGGTACTTCTCGGCCGCCTGGGCCTGGCGGTGCAGGCGTTCGAGCTGGCGCTCCAGCTCTTCGCGCAGGTCGGTCAGGCGCGCCAGGTTTTCGTGGGTACGGCGGATGCGGTTTTCGGTTTCCCGGCGACGCTCCTTGTACTTGGAAATCCCCGCCGCTTCTTCGATGAAGTTGCGCAGGTCTTCCGGCTTGGCTTCGATCAGCTTGGAGATCATGCCCTGCTCGATGATCGAGTAGCTGCGTGGCCCCAGGCCGGTGCCGAGGAAAATATCGGTAATGTCGCGACGGCGGCACTTGGCGCCGTTGAGGAAATAGCTGTTCTGACTGTCGCGGGTGACCTTGCGGCGGATGGAGATTTCCGCGTAGGCCGCGTACTCGCCGACCAGGGTGCCGTCGGAGTTGTCGAAGACCAGCTCGATGCTGGCCTGGCTCACCGGCTTGCGGCTGGTGGAACCGTTGAAGATGACGTCGGTCATCGACTCGCCGCGCAGGTTCTTGGCCGAGCTCTCGCCCATTACCCAGCGCACGGCGTCGATGATGTTCGACTTGCCGCACCCATTGGGCCCGACCACCGCCGCCATGTTACTGGGGAAGTTCACCGTGGTCGGGTCGACGAAGGACTTGAACCCCGCCAGCTTGATGCACTTGAGCCGCACGCTCAGGCAACCGTCAAGGCGGCGACTACCAGGTCGCAACTGCGCCGGGCATAGGCCGTCAACACCAGGCGGATGGTCGACAGGTCACGGGCCAGCACGGCGGCCAGCAGTTGCTCGAACAGGTCGAGGAATTCGCTCATTTCCGCCTTGCGCTGCTCCAGGGCCAGGAAATAGGCACGGCTCATCGCCGGCTGCAGGTTCTCGACGGTTTCCTGCAGGTACGGGTTGTTGGCGAATGGGTAAGCGGCGCGCATCACGTTGAAGCTGTCTTCGACGAAGCTGCGGATGTCCTGGCGCTCGTAGGCGGCGATCAGCCGTTGCTGGATCTGCAGGAACGGCGCCATGTCGGCTTGCAGTTCCCAGCCGTTGGCCACCGAGTTGCCCAGCAGGATGTACAGCTCGCTCATCAGGGTGCACAGGCTCTGCACCTTGTGCGGGGTGAGTTCGGTCACATGGGCGCCACGACGCGGCAGGATGGCGATCAGGTGACGGCGTTCGAGGATCAGCAGGGCCTCGCGGACCGAGCCGCGGCTGACGTTGAGGGCCAGCGTGACCTTCTGTTCCTGAATGCGCTCCCCAGGCTTGAGCTCGCCGCGAATGATGCGTTCGGCGAGGTGGTGAGCGATTTGCTCGGCGAGGCTGTCCGGCGCCTTGAACGTCATGGTTTTCCTTCAAACTCTTAGATCGGTACAAGCGGCGCAGTGTAGCGCAATTGCTACCTCATGGCGGAGTGCCCAAGGGCCTGAATTTGGCACGGAATAAGCAAAAAGCACTGCGGCCCGGGAGGGTCAATACTGTTTGAAAGCGCTTGTTGATCGGCAAAAAGCAATTTCTTGACCCTTAGGTCAGAAATTAATTGACCGAAAAGTCAGACATGACTAAATTCGGCCCACGTCGGTTACCAATAATAATGAGTCTGCGAGGCCTTCCGTGATCCAGTTTTTACTCAACCAGGAACTCCGTAGCGAGCACAGCCTGGACCCGAATCTGACGGTGCTCAACTATCTGCGCGAGCACCTGGGCAAGCCCGGCACCAAAGAAGGCTGCGCCAGTGGCGACTGTGGCGCCTGCACCGTGGTGGTCGGCGAATTGCACACCGATGACACGGGCGCGGAGCACATCCGTTATCGCAGCCTCAACTCGTGCCTGACCTTTGTCTCGTCGTTGCACGGCAAGCAGTTGATCAGCGTCGAAGACCTCAAGCACCAGGGCCAGTTGCACAGCGTGCAGAAGGCCATGGTCGAGTGCCACGGCTCGCAGTGCGGCTTCTGCACGCCGGGCTTCGTCATGTCGCTGTTCGCCCTGCAGAAGAACTCCGAGCAACCCGACTCGCACAAGGCCCATGAAGCCCTGGCCGGTAACCTGTGCCGCTGCACCGGCTACCGTCCGATCCTCGCCGCCGCCGAGCAGGCCTGTTGCAACAAGCAGCCTGACCAGTTCGACGCCCGCGAAGCCGAGACCATCGCGCGCCTGAAAGCCATCGCCCCCAGCGACACCGGCGAGCTGAACAGTGGCGACAAACGTTGCCTGGTACCGCTGACCGTGTCCGACCTGGCCGACCTGTATGACGCCTACCCGCAAGCCCGGCTGCTGGCCGGCGGCACCGACCTGGCGCTGGAAGTCACCCAGTTCCACCGCCCGCTGCCGGTGATGATCTACGTCGGCAACGTCGCCGAAATGAAACGCGTCGAACGCTTCGACGACCGCCTGGAAATCGGCGCCGCCACCGCCCTCTCCGATTGCTACGACGCCCTCAAGGCCGAGTACCCGGACTTCGGCGAACTGCTGCAACGCTTCGCCTCGCTGCAGATCCGCAATCAGGGCACCCTGGGCGGCAACATCGGCAACGCCTCGCCCATTGGCGACTCGCCACCCTTGCTGATCGCCCTGGGCGCGCAGATCGTCCTGTGCAAAGGTAACACCCGTCGCATCCTGGCCCTGGAAGACTATTTCATCGACTACCGCGTCACCGCGCGCCAGGAAAGCGAGTTTATCGAGAAGATCATCGTGCCGCGGGCCAGCGCCCAGCAGCTGTTCCGTGCCTACAAGGTGTCCAAGCGCCTGGACGACGATATTTCCGCGGTCTGCGCGGCCTTCAACCTGCGCATCGAAAACGGCGTGATCGCCGACGCCCGCGTGGCCTTCGGCGGCATGGCCGCCACCCCGAAACGCGCCAAGCACTGTGAAGCCGCGCTGCTCGGCGCGCCCTGGAGCGAGGCCACAGTCGAACGTGCCTGCGCTGCCCTGGGCGAGGACTTCACTCCGCTTTCGGACTTCCGCGCCAGCAAGGAATACCGCCTGCTCAGCGCCCAGAACCTGCTGCGCAAATACTTCATCGAACTGCAAACACCGCACATCGAGACCCGGGTGACCGCTTATGTCTAATCATCACAAAGTCGAGAAGACTCAAGCCGAACTGAGCGCCCTGTTTCAACAGGATCTGGCCACCGGCGTCGGGCGCAGCGTCAAGCACGACAGCGCCGCCAAGCATGTGTCCGGCGAAGCGGTGTACATCGATGACCGGCTGGAATTCCCCAACCAGCTGCATGTGTATGCGCGCCTCTCGGACCGTGCCCACGCGAAGATCCTCAGCATCGACATCGCGCCCTGCTACGCCTTCGACGGCGTGCGTATCGTCATCACCCACAAGGACATTCCGGGGCTGAAAGACATCGGCCCGCTGCTGCCCGGCGACCCGCTGCTGGCCATCGACGATGTGCAGTTCGTCGGCCAGCCGGTGCTGGCGGTGGCCGCCCGCGACCTGGAAACCGCGCGCAAGGCGGCCATGGCCGCGCTCATCGAATACGAGGACCTGGAGCCGGTGCTGGACGTGGTCGAAGCCCTGCGCAAGCGCCACTTCGTCCTCGACAGCCACACCCACCAGCGCGGCGACTCGGCCAAAGCCCTGGCCAGCGCCGAGCATCGCCTGCAGGGCACGCTGCACATCGGCGGCCAGGAACACTTCTACCTGGAGACCCAGATCTCCTCGGTGATGCCCACCGAAGACGGCGGCATGATCGTCTACTGCTCGACCCAGAACCCCACCGAAGTGCAGAAGCTGGTGGCCGAGGTGCTGGACGTGTCGATGAACAAGATCGTGGTCGACATGCGCCGCATGGGCGGTGGTTTCGGCGGCAAGGAAACCCAGGCCGCCAGCCCGGCATGCCTGTGCGCGGTGATCGCGCACCTCACCGGCCAGCCGACCAAGATGCGCCTGCCGCGGGTCGAAGACATGCTGATGACCGGCAAGCGCCACCCCTTCTATATCGAGTACGACGTCGGCTTCGACAGCACCGGGCGCCTGCACGGCATCCAGCTGGAGCTGGCCGGCAACTGCGGTTGCTCGCCGGACCTGTCGGCCTCGATCGTCGACCGGGCGATGTTCCACGCCGACAACTCGTACTACCTGGGCGACGCCACCATCAACGGCCATCGCTGCAAGACCAACACTGCGTCGAACACCGCCTACCGTGGCTTCGGCGGCCCACAAGGCATGGTCGCCATCGAAGAAGTGATGGACGCCATCGCCCGCCATCTGGCGCTCGACCCGCTGGCCGTACGCAAGGCCAACTACTACGGCAAGACCGAACGCAACGTCACCCACTACTACCAGACCGTCGAGCACAACATGCTCGAAGAAATGACCGCCGAGCTGGAAGCCAGCAGCCAGTACGCCGAGCGTCGCGAAGCGATCCGCCGCTACAACGCCAACAGCCCGATCCTGAAAAAGGGCCTGGCGCTGACCCCGGTGAAATTCGGCATTTCCTTCACCGCTAGCTTCCTCAACCAGGCCGGCGCGCTGGTGCATGTCTACACCGACGGCAGCATCCACCTGAACCACGGCGGCACGGAAATGGGCCAGGGCCTGAACACCAAGGTGGCGCAGGTGGTGGCCGAAGTGTTCCAGGTGGAAATCGACCGGGTGCAGATCACCGCAACCAACACCGACAAGGTGCCCAACACCTCGCCGACTGCCGCCTCCAGCGGCGCCGACCTGAACGGCAAGGCCGCGCAGAATGCCGCCGAAACCATCAAGAAACGCCTGGTGGAGTTCGCTGCCCGGCAGTACAAGGTCAGCGAGGAAGATGTGGAATTCCACAACGGCCATGTGCGGGTCCGCGACCAGATCCTGAGCTTCGAGGAGCTGATCCAGCAGGCCTATTTCGCCCAGGTCTCGCTGTCCAGCACCGGCTTCTACAAGACTCCGAAAATCTACTACGACCGTGCCCAGGCCCGTGGCCGGCCGTTCTACTACTTCGCCTACGGCGCCGCCTGCGCCGAAGTGATAGTCGACACCCTGACCGGCGAGTACAAGATGCTGCGCACCGACATCCTGCATGACGTCGGCGCCTCGCTGAACCCGGCCATCGAC
This sequence comes from Pseudomonas sp. B3G-3, assembly GCF_028640915.1. Lineage (NCBI taxonomy): Bacteria > Pseudomonadati > Pseudomonadota > Gammaproteobacteria > Pseudomonadales > Pseudomonadaceae > Pseudomonas > Pseudomonas sp. B3G-3. The sequence goes on from NZ_JAQZAB010000127.1 coordinate 205,488, forward strand.
ATCGGCCAGGTGGAAGGCGGCTTTATCCAGGGCATGGGCTGGCTGACCATGGAAGAGCTGGTGTGGAACGCCAAGGGCAAATTGATGACCAACGGCCCAGCCAGCTACAAGATTCCGGCGGTGGCCGACATGCCGCTGGACCTGCGGGTCAAGCTGGTGGAAAACCGCAAGAATCCGGAAGACACGGTGTTCCATTCCAAGGCCGTGGGCGAGCCGCCGTTCATGCTCGGCATCGCTGTCTGGTGCGCGATCAAGGATGCCGTGGCCAGCCTTGGCGATTACCGGCACCAGCCAAGGATCGACGCGCCGGCCACGCCGGAGCGGGTGTTGTGGGGCTGCGAGCAGATGCGCCAGTTGAAGGTGACCAAGGCCGTCGAGGCCGAGTCTGAACTGGCGCCGCTCTAGACCGAGGTGCGCCCATCGCGGGCAGGCCTCGCTCCTACGAACAGGTGACACGCGAACGACGCATAACCTGTAGGAGCGAGGCTTGCCCGCGATGATGGCCGAACAGACAACAGCGATGTTGAGGTGAAACATGTACAACTGGATCAGCGCCCTCGCCGACCTGCAAACCCGCGGTGAACCCTGCGTGCTGGTGACCATCATCGAAGAGCTGGGTTCGACGCCACGCAATGCCGGCTCGAAGATGGTCATCAGCGCCACCCAGAGTTTCGACACCATCGGCGGCGGCCACCTGGAATACAAGGCCATGCAGATCGCCCGCGAAATGCTCGCCAGCGGCAAGCAGGATACCCACCTGGAGCGCTTCAGCCTGGGCGCCAGCCTCGGCCAGTGCTGCGGCGGCGTGACCGTGTTGCTGTTCGAACCCATGGGCCAGGTCCAGGCGCAGATCGCGGTCTTCGGCGCCGGCCATGTCGGCCGCGCCCTGGTGCCGCTGCTCGCCAGCCTGCCGTGCAAGGTGCGCTGGATCGACTCACGGGAACAGGAATTCCCCGAGCAGATCCCCCTGGGCGTGCGCAAGATCGTCAGTGAAGAGCCCGTCGATGAAATCGACGACCTGCCCGCCGGCAGCTACTGCATCGTCATGACCCACAATCACCAGCTCGACCTGGAACTCACCGCCGCGATTCTCAAGCGCAACGACTTCGCCTACTTCGGCCTGATCGGCTCGAAGACCAAGCGGGTGAAGTTCGAACACCGCCTGCGCGAGCGCGGCTTCGACAACAGCGTGCTGCAACGCATGCGCTGCCCGATGGGGCTGGGCGAGGTCAAAGGCAAACTGCCTGTGGAAATCGCCATCTCCATCGCCGGTGAAATCATCGCCACCTATAACGCCAATTTCGGCCAGCACAGCGTCCGCGCCGAACCCATTGCCAAACTGCTGCCGGCCTCGCGCCGCAGCCATGCCTCCCATTAAAAAGCCACGAACCGAGACTGCCTCATGCCTCTGACTCGCAAAGCCTACCGTGCCGCCATCCTGCACAGCATCGCCGACCCCGCCGAGGTCGGCATCGAAGCCTCCTACGAGTATTTCGAGGATGGCCTGCTGGTGGTCGACAACGGCCAGATCAGTGCCCTCGGCCACGCCAGCGAATTGCTCGCCAGTTTGCCCCCCGATACCGAGATCACTCACTACCAGGATGCGCTGATCACCCCAGGCTTTATCGACACCCATATCCACCTGCCGCAGACCGGCATGGTCGGTGCCTATGGCGAGCAGTTGCTGGACTGGCTCAACACCTACACCTTCCCTTGCGAAAGCCAGTTCGCCGACCAGGCCCATGCCGAGGAAGTGGCGGAGATTTTCATCAAGGAACTGCTGCGCAACGGCACCACCACCGCCCTGGTCTTCGGCAGCGTGCATCCGCAATCGGTGAATGCCTTTTTCGAAGCGGCCGAGAAACTCGACCTGCGGATGATCGCCGGCAAGGTCATGATGGACCGCAACGCTCCCAACTACCTGACCGACACCGCCGAATCCAGCTATCTGGAAAGCAAGGCGCTGATCGAGCGCTGGCACGGCAAGGGTCGCCTGCACTACGCGGTGACACCACGTTTCGCCCCGACCAGCACCCCGGAACAACTGACCCTCGCCGGCCAGTTGCTCGGTGAGTACCCCGACCTGTACATGCAGACCCACATCAGCGAGAACCTGCAGGAAGTCGAATGGGTCAAGGAGCTGTTCCCGGAGCGCAAGGGCTACCTGGATGTGTACGACCACTACCAATTGCTGGGCGAACGCTCGGTGTTCGCCCACGGCGTGCACCTGTGCGACGACGAATGCGCGCGCCTGGCGCAGACCGGTTCGGCCGTGGCCTTCTGCCCGACCTCGAACCTGTTCCTCGGCAGCGGCCTGTTCAACCTGCCGATGGCCGAGAAACACAAACTGAATGTCGGCCTCGGTACCGACGTCGGCGGCGGCACCAGCTTCTCGCTGCTGCAGACCCTGAACGAAGCCTACAAGGTCATGCAGCTGCAGGGCGCACGGCTGAGCCCGTTCAAGTCGCTGTACCTGGCCACCCTCGGCGGCGCCCGCGCACTGCGCCTGGAAGAGCGGATCGGCACCTTGCAGCCGGGCACCGACGCCGACTTCCTGGTGCTCGACTACAACGCCACGCCGCTGCTGAGCTATCGCCTGAAGCAGTCCAAGAGCATCGCCGAGACCCTGTTCGTGCTGATGACCCTGGGCGACGACCGCACCGTGGCGCAGACCTATGCCGCGGGTAATCTGGTGCACCAGCGCTAATCCCGAAAACGAAAAATCCCCCGCCTCAGATTCTGGGGCGGGGGATTTTTTTACCTGCTGTAAACCCTGTAGGAGCGAGCTTGCTCGCGAAAAGATCGCCAACGATGACGCGTCTTGGCAGACAGGTCGCCGCTTCGCGGCTATCGCGAGCAAGCTCGCTCCTACAGAGAGATGGCGTTACAGCTTGGCGGGAGAACGGCCCGGCTTCTTGGTTTGCAGCAGGTGCGAGAACACCGCGTGCAGGTCGTCCGAGGCGCTTTCTTCGTCGAGGTTGAGCTTGCTGTCGATGTGATCCATGTGATGCATCATCAGGGTCACCGCCAGCTCCGCGTCGCGGGCCTCGATGGCGTCGATCAACTGGGTGTGCTCGTCGTAGGAACAGTGCGAGCGGTTGCCGCTTTCATACTGGGCGATGATCAGCGATGTCTGCGACACCAGGCTGCGCTGGAAGCTGATCAGCGGGGCATTCTTCGCCGCTTCGGCAAGCTTCAGGTGGAACTCGCCCGACAAGCGGATACCGGCGCCGCGATCGCCGCGGGAGAAGCTGTCGCGCTCGTCGTTGACCATCTGCCGCAGCTCGGCAAGCTGCTCGGCCGTGGCATGCTGCACCGCCAGTTCGGTGATCGCCCGCTCCACCAGCCGGCGCGCCATGAACACCTGACGGGCTTCCTCGACACTCGGGCTGGCCACTACCGCGCCGCGATTGGGCCGCAGCAGCACCACGCCTTCATGGGCCAGGCGCGACAGCGCACGACGAATGATGGTACGGCTGACCCCGAAAATTTCCCCCAGCGCCTCTTCGCTCAACTTGGTGCCGGGCGCCAGGCGCTGTTCGAGGATGGCCTCGAAGATATGCGCGTAGACAATATCGTCCTGGGTCCCGCTGCGACCGGCCTTGCCTGCTCGCGGTTGTTTCTTGAGGGGTTGCAACTGTTCGTTCATGGGCACTCGAGTCGGGAGAACTGCGGCGAATTGACCGTGACTGTAATACGGCACAGTGGGTCGCTGACAAGTATCGCGTAAAAACAATGGCACATTGTACACAACCCATAGGGTTTATTCGCAATAACTCTATGGTCCAGCGCCTGTCGCAACGACTGTACGGCCATTTGCCGCCCTGGCTGTATTGCAATGAATAGTTACTTTTACGTTTAGGCTTGGCCCCTGCTTTCGTCACCCAACGCCCCTGCTCCGGGCTTTCGGGTGGCAGATATCTTCATCAGAACAAGGAACAGTGCTCCATGTCCGACGCCTCCCTCGCGCCGTTACGCCCCCTGGCCGATACTTCGCCCTCGGCCGTAGTCGCCGGCTTCATCGCCATGATGACCGGCTACACCAGCTCCCTGGTGCTGATGTTCCAGGCCGGACAGGCCGCGGGGCTGAGCAGCGGGCAGATTTCCTCCTGGATCTGGGCCATCTCCATCGGCATGGCCGTGTGCAGCATCGGCCTGTCCTTGCGCTACCGCACCCCGATCACCGTCGCCTGGTCGACCCCCGGCGCCGCGCTGTTGATCACCAGCCTGTCCGGGGTGAGCTACGGCGAAGCCATCGGCGCCTATATCACCTGCGCGGTGCTGGTGACCATCTGCGGCCTGACCGGCAGCTTCGAACGCCTGGTCAAGCGCATTCCGGCCTCGCTCGCCGCGGCGCTACTGGCGGGCATCCTGTTCAAGATCGGCAGCGAGATCTTCGTCGCGGCGCAGCACCGCACTGGCCTGGTGCTGGGCATGTTCTTCAGCTACTTGCTGGTCAAGCGCCTGTCACCACGCTACGCGGTGCTCGCCGCGCTGTTGATCGGCACCGCGCTGGCCGGCGTGATGGGCCTGCTGGACTTCAGCCAGTTCCACCTGGAAGTCGCCACACCGGTGTGGACCACTCCGCACTTCTCCCTGGCGGCGACCATCAGCATCGGCATCCCGCTGTTCGTGGTGGCCATGACCTCGCAGAACATGCCCGGGGTCGCAGTACTGCGCGCCGACGGCTACAACGTGCCGGCCTCGCCGCTGGTCACCACCACCGGTATCGCCTCCCTGCTGCTGGCGCCATTCGGCTCCCACGGCATCAACCTGGCGGCCATCAGCGCGGCGATCTGCACCGGCCCCCATGCCCACGAGGACCGCAACAAGCGCTACACCGCGGCGGTCTGGTGCGGGATTTTCTATGGCATCGCCGGGATCTTCGGCGCCACCCTAGCGGCCTTGTTCGCGGCACTGCCCAAGGAGCTGGTGCTGTCGATCGCCGCCCTGGCGCTGTTCGGCTCGATCATCAACGGCCTGAGCATCGCCATGAGCCAGGTGAAGGAGCGCGAGGCAGCGTTGATCACCTTTATGGTGACGGCCTCGGGCCTGACCCTGTTTTCCGTCGGCTCGGCGTTCTGGGGAATCGTGGCCGGCGTGCTGACCCTGGTGATCCTGAACTGGAACAACGAATAAGCCTGTGGCCGCTGCCGCAGGCTGCGATCGCGACCGAAGGGTGCGCAAGGCCTCAGGATCGCTGAAGCCCTTCGGGCTTATCGCAGCCTACGGCAGCGGCTACAACCCGCCCACGCGAAATCCCGGGAAACAGGCCCGAGGCATATAAAGGTTCTGCGGGGGGAATAAATAGATGAAGGCTGTACAGCGACAGCCGTGAGTCGGTAGCCCGGACGGGCCACCGACTCAGCACATCAGGCTACCGGATTGATCGAGTTTTCCGGGTACCAGACATCCAGCAGCGGGCTGACTTCAACGCTGGTCAGCTCGGTGCGGGCCTTGAGCCAGGCTTCGACCTTGGCACGTTGCTCTTCGCTGACCGAACCGCGTTTGCTCAGGCAAACCAGGCCGAAGTCATCGCCACCAACATAGCCGAGGCCGTTGGCTTCCATCGCTTCTTTGAGGAACGCGTCGAGGAAAGCGTCAATAGCCTCTTCGGCCAGATCTTCTTTGAAATCCAGGTTCAGCTCAAAACCCAGCTCCTGAAATTCATCTACGCACAGTTTTTTGCGCAGACGGCGGGAACGGTTAGTGGCCATGGAACAATCCTCATAAGTAATAACGGGCGGCACTTTACCAGTTTAAACAACCGATTGCCTGACTCTATGAGGGCCTTGGCCGGCCATTGGGAAAAAAATAGCGGATTCGCCCGACGCGGCACGGCACAAGCCGCTATACCTTGGGGCATAATGCCGACACTTTCGTGACCACTGAGGGAATTTATCGTCATGCCCTCGTCTTTTCTCCCCTCGGCTGTAGGGTTTTACTTCACATGATCAAATCTTTGCGCCCACTTTTTCTTGCCGGTCTTCTTCTGCCCCTGGCCATTTCCGTTTCCGCAGCCCCCGTCAACACCACCCTTTCGCCCAAGGTTCAACAGGCCCTCAAGGCCAGCAAACTGCAAGACAACGCCCTGTCGCTGGTGATGATCCCGCTCAACGGCCCGGGCACGGCCACCGTTTACAACGCTGACGTGTCGGTCAACCCGGCCTCCACCATGAAACTGGTCACCACCTACGCCGCCCTGGAAATGCTCGGCCCGACCCACCAGTGGAAAACCGAGTTCTATACCGACGGCACCCTGAGCGGCGGCATCCTCAATGGCAACCTGTACCTCAAGGGCGGCGGCGACCCCAAGCTGAACATGGAAAAACTCTGGTTGCTGATGCGCGACCTGCGGGCCAACGGTGTGCAGCAAGTGACCGGCGACCTGGTGCTGGACCGCAACTTCTTCGTGCAGCCGCAACTGCCGCAGTTCAACGACGACGGCAATGACGAGAACAAGCCGTTCCTGGTCAAGCCCGACTCGCTGCTGGTCAACCTCAAGGCCCTGCGCTTCGTGGCGCGCAATGACTCGGGCAAGGTGCTGATTTCCGTCGAACCGCCGATTGCCAGCATTCGCATCGACAATCAGGTCAAGGCCGTCGGCGGTAAACAGTGCACCGGCAACGTTCGCTACAACCCGGTCTCGCAGGCGGACGGCGGCGTCACCGTGACCGTCAACGGCCAGTTGGGCGACGGCTGCAGCTCGCAGACCTACCTGTCGCTGCTTGACCACGCGACCTACACCGCCGGCGCCGTACGCGCCATCTGGAAGGAACTGGGCGGCAGCATCCAGGGCAAGGACCGCCTGGCCGCCGTGCCATCCAGCGCCAAGGTGCTGGCCCGGGCCTTCTCGCCGGACCTGGCGGAAATCATCCGCGACATCAACAAATACAGTAACAACACCATGGCCCAGCAGCTGTTCCTCAGCCTCGGCGCGCAATACCGCACCGAAGCCGATGGCGACGATGCCAAGGCAGCGCAACGGGTGGTGCGTCAGTGGCTGGCCAAGAAAGGCATCACCGCGCCGCATCTGGTGATGGAGAACGGTTCAGGCTTGTCCCGTGCCGAACGGGTCAGCGCCCGGGAAATGGCCTCCATGCTGCAAGCGGCCTGGAGAAGCCCGTACTCGGCGGAGTTCATCAGTTCGATGCCGATCGCCGGCATGGACGGCACCATGCGCAAGCGCCTGAAGCGCACCGCCATGTCCGGTGAAGCCCACGTGAAGACCGGGACCCTGAACACCGTGCGCGCCATCGCCGGCTACAGCCGCGACAGCAACGGCAACACCTGGGCCGTGGTGGCGATCCTCAACGATCCTAAGCCATGGGGCGCGTCCTCGGTGCTCGACCAGGTGCTGCTGGATCTGTATCGCCAGCCGAAACTGGCAGACACCGCTTCGACCCTGTAAGCCGTCACTTGCAGGTGGCGCGGCAACCCCGCGCCACCTCGCTCCTCTGCCCCACTAGCCTCAAGCCATCTCGGCCTGGACCCGGTCGCGCCCTGCCTGCTTGGCCGCATAGACCCCGGAATCCGCCCGCAGCAACAGCCCGTCGGCCCCTTCGTGCTCCCGCCAACTGGCGATGCCGAAACTGGCCGTGACAATGCCCACGCCATCGATCGGCGAGCTGCGCAGCCCGCGCCACAGCTCCTCGGCCAGGACATAGGCCTGCTGGCCATCGGTGTCCGGGCACAGCACCATGAACTCTTCGCCGCCCAAGCGGCAAAACACATCCGTGCGGCGCAGACGAAGGCTGATGCGCTCACAGACACCGCGCAGCACCATGTCGCCGATGGCATGCCCATGCTGGTCGTTGATCCGCTTGAAGTGGTCGATATCCAGCATGATCACCGCCAGATTGCCCACCCCGCGCTCGACCCGCGCCATTTCCGTCTGCAGGCGCTCCTGGAAATAGCGGCGATTGTGAATGCCAGTCAGCGAGTCGGTGACCGACAGGGCCCGCAACTCCTCCTCGACCCGCTTGAGGTCGGAGATGTCCGACAGATAGCCATGCCACAGCACTCCACCCCCCGCCAGCTTTTCCGGGGTCGCCTCGCCACGCACCCAGCGCAGGCCGCGCTGTGGCAACTGCACCCGATACTCCTCGCGCCAGGGGCTGAGGTTGCGCGCCGAAGTCCAGATCGAGCCACGCACCCGGGCCACATCGTCCGGGTGAATACGCTCGAACACCGGGTTGGCATCGCGCTGCAACTGCTGCGGATCGATCTCGTAGATGTCGCGGATGCCGTCACTGACGTAGCTGAAGCTGGAATGGCCTTCGGCATCCACCTGGAATTGGTAGATAGCGCCGGGCACATGGGCGCTGAGTTTCTTCAGCAGGCGATCGCGGGCCGCCAGCGCCTCGTGGACCCGCTTGCGTTCGGTGATGTCGATGCAGATGGCCAGGTGCCCGACCCATAAACCGTGATCGTCCAGGACCGGGGTGGCCAGCATGTTCACCACCAGGTGGCTGCCATCGCGGCGCACCAGGGTCCACTCGCGGGTTTCCTCGCCACGCTCTTCGGAACCGTCCACCAGCATCGCCTGGCACATCGGGATCTGCCGGCCGTAACGCTGGCTGAGGGCTTGCGCGCGCGCATTCAGCTCCGCGGGCAGGTGCAGGCTTTCCAGGGTCAGGTGGCCCACCACCTCGGCGCTGTTGTAGCCGAGCATATGTTCGGCGCCGGCATTGAAGGTGCTGATCACACCCCGCAGGTCCGTGGCGATGATCGCTACCTGGGTCGCCGCATTGAGCACGCTGCGCAGCTGCCCATGGGTGCCGCGCAATTCCTGCTCCCGGACCCGCAGCTCCTCGGTGCGCTGTTCCACCAGCCGCAGCGCGCGCTGCCGCTGGCTGACCAGGACATACAGCAAGGCGCTGAGCAGCAGGCTGAGCAGCGTGCCGAGGATCACCTGGCTGGACACCGAAGAATGGTTGGCCTGGAGGAACACCGCGCTGGGGCGGATGTTCACCTGGTAATCATGATCGGCCAGGCTCAGCACCCGGCTCACCGCCAACGGGCTGTCCCCCGGGCCGTTGCTCGATTCATAGAGCTTGCCGTACGACTCGGCGGTCGACAGGTCGATGATCTGCACGAACAGGTTGTCCTGGCTCTGCTCGGGCAGGCCATCGACCACCAGTTGGCGCATGCTGATCACCGCGATCACATAACCGTATGGCTCGGGGGTCGACAGGGCCACATCGGTGCGCAGGCTGACCGGAGTCGCCAGGATGATGCCGCGCGCGTAGGAAGGCTCGACTCCGACCAAGCGCACCGGCTGTGAAACCGCCACGCCCCCGCGCTGCCGCGCCCGTTCGAGGGTATCGCGACGCATCGGCTGGGCCAGCAGGTCGAACCCCAGGGGCGAGCCCAGCGGGCTTTGGGTCTGGCTGTAGAGCACCGGTATGTACTCATCGCGCTCGGCGGCTCGCTGCAGCTTGCCCTCGGCATTCAGGTCGGCAATGAAATAATCCGGCGCCCCCTGCTCCTGCGCCATGCGCTCGAACGACGCACGCTCGGCGCGGCTGACGCGCGGCGCCCAGGCGTAGGCCTGGGTCCGATGCAAGAGAGGTTTGGTGTAACCGTCGAAGTCCTGGCGCGAGACCGTACCGGAATTGATGAAGAAGCGCTTGAGACCATCCAGGCGCTGCTCCTGGTCTTCGAAGCGCTCTTCGATGCGGCTATAACGTTCGCTGGCCAACAGCTGGAAGCGTTGGCGCAACTGCTGCTGATACAGATTGAGGGTCGACCAGGCCAGCAGCCCGGTCAATACACAGCCAAACAGCAATACCAGTAGCGCGACCAGCCAGGCCGACACGTCTTCGCTGATGAAGCCCAAGATTTTCGGGCGTACCGAGTGCAACGACATAAGCAAAACTCATAACGCCAGCGAACATGAGCGTCACATGGGCTTGCATTGAGTTATAGCTATTCGCCACTAATTTGGCTAGAGCAAAGAGCCTTGAAAATCAAGGCTCTGTGGATCCAATCAACGTCAGCGGGCGGTGATTTTCCAGGCCCGGTGGATCTTGCCGTTACGGGCAAAATCCGGGTCGATGGTCTTGGCGGTGATCTCCTCGACGGAGTAGCGCGCCGCCAGGTTTTCCTCGAGCTGGAACTTGCGGAAGTTGTTGGAGAAATACAGCACGCCACCGCTGGCCAACCGGGCCATGGCCAGGTCGAGCAGTTGCACGTGGTCACGCTGCACGTCGAACACCCCTTCCATGCGCTTGGAGTTGGAGAAGGTCGGCGGGTCGATGAAGATCAGGTCGAACTCATCGCGGCAGGTCTCCAGCCAGGCCATGACATCGCCCTGCTCCAGACGGTTCTTGTCGGAGAAACCGTTGAGCGACAGGTTGCGCCGCGCCCAGTCCAGGTAGGTCTTCGACAGGTCGACGCTGGTGGTGCTGCGCGCCCCGCCTTTGGCCGCGTGCACACTGGCGGTGGCGGTGTAGCAGAACAGGTTGAGGAAACGCTTGCCGGCGGCTTCTTTCTGAATCCGCAGGCGCATCGGCCGGTGGTCGAGGAACAGCCCGGTGTCGAGATAGTCGGTGAGGTTGACCAGCAGCTTCACGCCGCCTTCGCTGACCTCGGTGAACTTGCCCTGGGCGCTCTGGCGTTCGTACTGCCTGGTGCCGCTCTGGCGCTCGCGACGCTTGATCACCACCCGGCTCTTGTCGACGTTCAACGCCTGCGGAATCGCCGCCAGGGCATCGAACAGACGGGCCTGGGCCTTTTCCGGGTCGATGGATTTCGGCGCGGCGTATTCCTGCACGTGCACCCAGTCGTGGTACAGGTCGATGGCCAGGGAGTATTCCGGCATGTCGGCATCGTAGACGCGATAGCACTCGACGCCTTCGCGCTTGGCCCACTTGCCCAGCACCTTGAGGTTCTTCTGCAGGCGGTTGGCGAACATCTGCCCGCCTTCGCTCAGGCGCGCCTGCTCGACCACAGGGGCTGGCGCCGGCTTGATCGGGTTGCCGTTCTTGTTGTACTGGCGCTCCTGCGGAACCAGCGGCGCCTTGTCGGCCTCGGCCTGTGCCCGCTCGATCTGCCGCTGTTCCGGGGTGCGGCGCTCACCGGTGACGAACTGATCCGGCTGCACCTTGATCAGCAGCAGCTTGCACGGCAAGGCGCCGTTCCAGAACGAATACTGCTTGTGGCTGCGGATGCCCATGCGCTTGCCCAGGTCCGGCGCGCCGGTGAACACCGCCGCCTCCCAGCCCAGGCAGGCCTGACGCAGGCGTTCACCCAGGTTCTGGTAGAGATACAGCAGACTGGCCTCGTCACCCAGGCGCTCGCCGTAGGGCGGGTTGCTGATCACCAGGCCTTTCTGGTTCTGGTCCGGGCGCGGCTCGAAGGTCGCCACTTCGCCCTGGTAGATCTTGATCCACTCACTGAGGCCGGCGCGCTCGACGTTGTTGCGCCCTGGCTGGATCAGCCGTGGGTCGGCTTCGTAACCGCGAATCCACAGCGGCGGCTTGGCCAGGCCAGCCTGGGCCCGCGCCTGGGCTTCTTCGTGCAGCTTGCGCCACAGGGCCGGGACGTGACCGAGCCAGGCGGTGAACCCCCACTGCTCGCGCTTGAGGTTGGGGGCGATGTCGGCAGCGATCATCGCCGCCTCGACCAGGAATGTGCCCACGCCGCACATCGGGTCGGCCAGGGCGCCGCCATTGGCCGCGATACGTGGCCAGCCGGAACGGATCAGGATCGCCGCCGCGAGGTTTTCCTTCAGCGGCGCCGCGCCCTGCTGCAGGCGATAGCCGCGCTGGTGCAGGCTGTGGCCGGACAGGTCGAGGGAAAGGATGGCTTCGCCGCGATCCAGGCGCAGGTGAATGCGCAGGTCCGGGTTGAGCTTGTCGATGGAGGGACGCTCGCCAGTCGGCGTGCGCAGCCGGTCGACGATGGCATCCTTGACCTTCAAGGCGCCGAAGTGGGTGTTGTCGATGCCCGAGCCGTGGCCGCTGAACTCCACCGCCAGGGTGCCGTCCGCCAGCATGTGGTCCTGCCAGTCGACGTCATGCACGCCGTGGTAGAGGTCTTCGGCGTCCTTCATCGGGAAGCGCTTGAGCACCAGCAGTACCCGGTTGGCCAGGCGCGACCAGAGGCACAGGCGGTAGGCGGTCTCCATGTCGGCCATGCCGCGCACGGCCGAGGTATGTTCGCGCGCGTCTTCAAGGCCAAGCCCGGCGGCTTCCTCGATGAGCAGGCCTTCAAGGCCTTTGGGACAGGTGAGGAAGAGTTCGTAGCGATCCGACATGGGAGTTCAGGGCCTTTAGCAATAAGTGAACGGACAACGCATCGTCCGCCCGGTTTTCAATCAAGCGCTTTTCTTGAAGAGCGCTCGCGTGGCACGAATCTGTGCCGTCCCGCCCCTGCTGTTCAGCTCGCCGCTAGCGGTGACCACGGGGGCCAAAAGAGCTTAGATGCCGGGGCAGATAAATAAGTCAGTGAAACAAAAGGTCATAACTCGACCTTTCATCGAATAATACCTGAGTGCAACGGAGTGGAATTCTCACTAAAGCATTAAGCCCATCATCCAGTAAGAGGCTGATCAGAGCGAGGTTTGCCTGACTGAGCCGAGGTAAAGCAGGCCGTTCTTATGGCCTTAGCATCATTATCGTTACGTCCTTATGACAAAACGATCATTCCCACGCTGTGACGCATTGGTTAGAAATCAACTCAGGTTGGCGCCGCAACGACGCCAACACCACGCTCGCGACGCCGGCAGCGAGCACCAACGGCAGAAGCAATCTGCCCGGCCTCAAACGAGGCCGACGGGACATAAGACAGTCAACAAGTGAGGGAAACACCCTATGAGAAGACTTAAGCGTGATCCGTTGGAAAGAGCATTTTTGCGCGGATATCAGTATGGCGTTCATGGCAAGTCCCGTGAGCTTTGCCCATTTACTCTACCGTCGGTACGCCAAGCCTGGATCAATGGCTGGCGCGAAGGACGCGGCGACAACTGGGACGGTATGACCGGCACTGCGGGAATCCACAGACTCAACGAACTTCACGCCGTCGGCTAAAACAGGGCACACATTCCGACACCAAAATCTGAATACGTAACGACTTAACCACGCACGTCCCATCCGGACGGCGGGCTGCGGCCCAGGGGCTCCTTTCAGGAGCCCTTTTTATTGGCCGCGCAAAAAACTCAGCGCAACGCCGCGATCGCGTCCACCGACTCGCGAATCAGCGCCGGGCCCTTGTAGATGAAGCCCGAATACAGCTGCACCAGGCTGGCGCCGGCGGCGATCTTTTCCGCCGCATGCTTGCCTTCGGTGATACCGCCTACCGCGATGATCGGCAAACGCCCGGCCAGCTCGCCCGCCAGCACCTTCACGGTGTGGGTGCTCTTGTCGCGCACCGGCGCGCCGGACAGGCCGCCCGCCTCGTCGCCATGCTCCATGCCTTCGACGCCGACGCGGCTCAGGGTGGTGTTGGTGGCGATGACCGCATCCATCCCGGTTTCGATCAGCGCCTGCGCCACTTCGGCGGTTTCTTCGTCGGTCATGTCCGGGGCGATCTTGATCGCCAGCGGCACCCGCTTGCCATGCTGCACCGCCAGCTCCTGCTGACGCTGGCTGAGGGCGCCGAGCAACTGCTTGAGCGATTCGCCGAACTGCAGGCTGCGCAGGCCCGGGGTGTTGGGCGAACTGACGTTGACCGTCACATAGCTGGCGTGGGCATACACCTTGTCCAGGCAGATCAGGTAGTCATCCACCGCGCGCTCGACCGGGGTGTCGAAGTTCTTGCCGATGTTGATCCCCAGCACACCCTTGTACTTGGCGGCCGCCACCCGGGCCAGCAGGTGATCGACGCCCAGGTTGTTGAAGCCCATGCGGTTGATGATCGCTTCGGCTTCCGGCAGGCGGAAGATCCGTGGCTTGGGATTGCCCGGCTGCGGGCGCGGGGTGATGGTGCCGATTTCGACGAAGCCGAAACCCAATTGGGCAAAACCGTCGATGGCCGCGCCGTTCTTGTCCAGGCCGGCCGCGAGGCCGACCGGGTTCGGGAAGTCCAGGCCCATGACCTTCACCGGCATCTGCGCCGGCGCCTTGCACAGCAAGCCATTGAGGCCCAAACGCCCGCCCGCGCCGATCAGGTCCAGGGACAGATCGTGGGAGGTTTCCGGGGAGAGTTTGAACAACAGCTGGCGGGCCAGGGTATACATGGGCGGGCTTGACTCGGTGGCGGCGAAATGAGGCGGCGATTATAGCCGGGCATGGGGCTCGCAGGCGAGGCACGCGGCGAAATCAGCGGTGGATGGCATATGCCTTGCACCACAAGCTGCATCAGCACCCAGGCCAATGGCGGCGTGGGTCGAAAGACAAAGGCGTCGTTACCCCGCCGGCTCTGCCTGGCGCGGGTGCGACGTTTTTTTATGGAAGCTTTTTATGGCCGCTTTTTTATGGAGGACGCCACCCCATGAATGAACTCCCCGTCAGCCCGCTGGCCTGGGTCAACGGCAGCGACGCCCCGGAAAAGACCGCGATCAACCTCGGTTTCATGGCCTTGAGCGACTGCGCCTCGGTGGTGGTCGCCGCCACCCAGGGCTTCGCCCAGCCTTACGGCCTGACCCTGAACCTCAAGCGTCAGGCGTCCTGGGCCAACCTGCGGGACAAGCTGGTGAGCGGCGAGCTGGATGCCGCCCACAGCCTGTACGGCCTGATCTACGCCGTGCACCTGGGTATCGGCGGCGTCAACGCCAACGACATGGCGGTGCTGATGGGCCTGAACCAGAACGGCCAGAGCATCAACCTCTCGCGGGAGCTGCAGGCGCTGAACGTGACCAGTCCTGAAGCACTGGACCGGCACGTGCACCAAAGCCGGGCAAGATTGACCTTCGCCCAGACCTTCCCCACCGGCACCCACGCCATGTGGCTGTATTACTGGCTGGCCGCCCAGGGTATCCACCCGTTGCAGGACGTCGACAGCGTGGTGGTGCCGCCACCGCAAATGGTCGCGCACCTGCAGGCGGGGCGCATCGACGGTTTTTGCGTGGGCGAACCCTGGAGCGCCAGCGCGGTGAACCAGAACCTGGGCTTCACCCTGGCCACCAGCCAGGCGATCTGGCCCGACCACCCGGAAAAAGTCCTCGGCTGCACCCGCGCCTTCGTCGAGCAGTACCCGAACACCGCGCGGGCGCTGGTGATGGCGATCCTCGAGGCCAGCCGCTTCATCGAGCAGGGCCGCGAAAACCGCCAGAGCACCGCGCAGCTGCTGAGCGCCCGCGAGTACCTCGATGCGCCGCTGGACTGCATCGAACCGCGCCTGCTCGGAGAGTATGCCGACGGCCTCGGCAACCGCTGGCAGGACCCGCACGCGCTACGCTTTCATAATGAAGGCGCGGTCAACCTGCCGTATCTGTCCGACGGCATGTGGTTCATGACCCAGTTCCGCCGCTGGGGCCTGCTGCGCGAAGACCCGGACTACCTGGGCATCGCGCGCCAGGTGCAGCAACTCGAGCTTTATCGTCAAGCCGCCACCGCCGTCGGTGTCGCGTCCCGGGGCCAGGACATGCGCAGCAGCCAGTTGATCGACGGCAAGCGGTGGGACGGGTCGGACCCGGCCGCCTATGCCCGCAGCTTCCAGCTGCACGCCATGAGCGACAGCTCGCCTCTTCTCGCCAGCCGCTGACAGGAGCCCGAGACCATGTTGCGTATCCTGCTGATCAACGACACCGCCAAGAAGGTCGGTCGGCTCAAGGCGGCCCTGATGGAAGCCGGTTTCGAGGTGATCGACGAGTCGGGGCTGACCATCGACCTGCCGACGCGCGTCGAAACGGTGCGTCCGGACGTGATCCTGATCGATACCGAATCACCGAGCCGCGATGTGATGGAGCAAGTGGTGCTGGTCAGCCGCGATCAGCCACGGCCGATCGTGATGTTCACCGACGAGCACGACCCCGATGTGATGCGCCACGCCATCAAGTCCGGGGTCAGTGCCTACATAGTCGAAGGCATCCAGGCCCAGCGCCTGCAGCCCATTCTCGATGTGGCCATGGCCCGCTTCGAGAGCGACCAGGCCTTGCGCGCGCAGCTGCAGGCCCGCGACCAGCAGCTGGCCGAGCGCAAGCGCATCGAGCTGGCCAAGGGCTTGTTGATGAAGATGAAAGACTGCAACGAAGAACAGGCCTACACCCTGATGCGCCGCCAGGCCATGAGCCGGCAGCAGAAGCTGATCCAGGTGGCGGAGCAGATCATCGCCATGAGCGAGTTGCTGGGCTGAATCCCACGGCTGCGGTGCGGCGGCCTATCGCGGGCAAGCCTCGCTCCTACGGAAGAAGACCGTGAGTTTCCGTAGGCGCGAGGCTTGCCCGCGATCAGGGACAGCAGGACTGCAACTCTTGGCACAGATCTGGCTATGTAATCGACACAGGTAACCAACGGCGGTTGCCCCACCTACGACAAAGACGTCGCACACCCTTCTCGCCCCAGGCGATGCGGGTTGCGGCGTTTTTTCGTTTTGGCCCCACAGCCCGGGGCCGGTGGAGCGGCCGTAATGGCGCCCCACGCAAAAGCTCATGACTCCTTTCGAGACTCTTTACAGCTGAGGTGCGCGATGAATTCAAGCTTCTGGAAATCCGGCCACACCCCGACACTGTTCGCGGCCTTCCTCTACTTCGACCTGAGCTTCATGGTCTGGTACCTGCTCGGCCCGCTGGCCGTGCAGATCGCCGCCGACCTGCAACTGACCACCCAGCAGCGCGGGCTGATGGTGGCCACGCCGATCCTGGCTGGCGCCGTGCTGCGCTTCGCCATGGGCCTGCTGGCCGATCGCCTGTCCCCCAAGACCGCCGGGCTGATCGGCCAGGTGATCGTCATCGGCGCGCTGTTCTGCGCCTGGAAGCTGGGCATCCACAGCTATGAACAGGCCCTGCTGCTGGGGCTGTTCCTGGGCATGGCCGGCGCCTCGTTCGCCGTGGCCCTGCCGCTGGCCTCGCAATGGTATCCACCGCAGCATCAGGGCAAGGCGATGGGCATCGCCGGGGCCGGCAACTCCGGCACGGTATTCGCGGCCCTGTTCGCCCCCTTGCTGGCCGGCGCCTTCGGCTGGAGCAACGTGTTCGGCTTCGCCCTGATCCCGCTGGTCCTGACCCTGGTGCTGTTCGCCTGGCTGGCCAAGAATGCCCCGGAACGGCCCAAGGCCAAATCCATGGCCGACTACTTCAAGGCTCTGGGCGACCGCGACAGCTGGTGGTTCATGTTCTTCTACAGCGTGACCTTCGGCGGCTTCATCGGCCTGGCCAGCGCCCTGCCCGGCTACTTCAACGACCAGTACGGCCTGAGCCCGGTCACCGCCGGCTACTACACCGCCGCCTGCGTGTTCGGTGGCAGCCTGATGCGGCCGCTGGGTGGCGCGCTGGCCGATCGTTTCGGCGGCATTCGCACCCTGCTGGTGATGTACAGCGTCGCGGCGGTATGCATCGCCGCGGTCGGTTTCAACCTGCCCAGCTCCTACGCGGCCCTGGCCCTGTTCGTGTGCACCATGCTTGGCCTGGGTGCGGGTAACGGCGCGGTGTTCCAGCTGGTGCCACAACGCTTCCGCCGCGAGATCGGGGTGATGACCGGGCTGATCGGCATGGCCGGCGGCATCGGCGGTTTCGCCCTGGCCGCGGGCATGGGCGCGATCAAGCAAAGCACCGGCAGCTATCAGCTGGCGCTGTGGCTGTTCGCCAGCCTGGGCATACTGGCCTGGTTCGGCCTGCACGGGGTGAAACGCCGCTGGCGGACCACCTGGGGCTCCGCCGCCGTCACCGCGGCCCGGGTCTGAGCCGTCCATGAGCCTGCGACTGAGCCACGCCCAGGCCAGCGCCATCGGGCCGCGCGCGGAGAACCAGGACGCCTTGCGCCTGGTTACCCCGGCGCCGACCCTGGCCGCCAGCAAGGGCCTGCTGTTCGCCATCGCCGACGGCGTCAGCCAATGCGCCGACGGCGGCCTGGCCGCGCGCTCGACCTTGCAGGCGCTGGCGCTGGACTACTACGCCACCCCGGAAACCTGGGCCGTGGCCCAGGCCCTGGAGCGCCTGCTGCTGGCGCAGAACCGCTGGCTGCAGGCCAACGGCGGCGGCCAGCCGCTGCTGACCACCGTCAGCGCCCTGGTGCTGCGCGGCCGGCGCTTTACCCTGGCCCATGTCGGCGATTGCCGGGTCTATCGCTGGCACGCCGATCAGTTGCAGCGCATCAGCGACGATCACGTCTGGGACCAGCCCGGCATGCAGCACGTGCTCAAGCGTGCCCTGGGCCTGGACCAGCACCTGGTGGTGGACTTCCTCGACGGTGAGCTGCGGGAAAACGAAAGTTTCCTGATGCTCAGCGACGGGGTCTGGGCCACCCTGGGCGACACCGCCATCGCCGCGATCCTGCGCGATCAGCTCGACCTCGACAGCGCGGTGCAGACCCTGGTCAGCGCCGCGCACCTGGCCGGCAGCCAGGACAATGCCAGCGCCCTGCTGGTGCGGGTCGAAGCCTTGGGCGAAAGCTCCATTGGCGACGCCCTGATTCACTTGCAGCAATGGCCTCTGCCGCCGCCCCTCAAGCCGGGCCAGCACTTCGAAGGCTGGCAGGTCGCCGAGGTGGTCGGGCAGAGCCAGCAATCCCTGCTGTACCGCGTACTCGATGCGCAACAACAACCCTGGCTGCTGAAAACCCTACCCGGCCATCTGCACGACGATCACCAGGCCGGGCAAGCGCTGCTGTCAGAGGAATGGTTCCTGCGGCGGGTGGCTGGACGGCACTTTCCCGAAGTGCATGCCGCGACCGCCCGCCAGCATCTGTATTACGTGATGCGCGAATACCCGGGGCAGACCCTGGCCGATTATCTGCAACAGCATGGCCCCTTGCCGCTGGCGCAGTGGCAGGACCTGGCTGAGCGTCTGTTGCGGGCCGTGGGCCTGCTGCACCGCCGGCAGATCCTGCACCGCGACATCAAGCCGGAAAACCTGCTGCTCGGCGACGACGGCGAACTGCGCCTGCTGGACTTCGGCCTGGCCTATTGCCCCGGCCTGTCCGAGGATCAGGCACACCTGCTGCCCGGCACCCCGAGCTATATCGCCCCGGAGGCTTTCACCGGCGTGGCGCCGACACCGCGCCAGGACCTGTACGCCGTGGGCGTGACCCTCTACCACTTGCTGACCGGGCATTTTCCCTACGGTGAAATCGAAGCCTTCCAGCGCCCGCGCTTCACCACCCCGGTCAGCGCCAGCCGCTATCGCCCGGACCTGCCGGACTGGCTCGAACAGAGCCTGGAGCGCGCGGTACAGGCCGATCCGGCCCAACGCTATGAAACCGCCGAAGAGTGGTTGCTGCTGCTGGAACAGGGCGAACGCCGCAGCCTCAGCGTGCGCCCCAGGCCACTGCTGGAACGCGAGCCCTTGAAGGTCTGGCGCACCCTGGCGCTGGTCTCGCTGCTGCTCAACCTGCTGTTGCTGTACCTGTTCCTGCATCACTGATAGCGCCTATAACCCTGTAGCCGCTGTCGAGCCCCGGCGAGGCTGCGCTCGACCGCGTAGCGGGCGCCAAGCCAGGCGACCGTGCAGGTCAGGCACACCGAGCTGTCAGGTTTACGGGGCTGCGCCCCGATCGCAGCCTCGCCGGGGCTCGGCAGCGGCTACAGGTTGCTCCAGAAACGGGCAAGACGCTTTGAATCGGTGCAGTTTTTACCCTTCTCGCCTGCGCAAGCCGCGCCAACCCCGCTAAAACCGCGCTTGGCGGAACTTGGCACAACCACTGCATTAACTCTCCCAACAGCACATACGACCCGGCCTTCAACGACGAAGGATGGGTTTTCCCGAGAGAACGGGACCGGACAAAGGCGTCCTGCCAGGCAACTGGCGGGACGCCTTTTTTGTTTGCGCAACGTTTATCGAGCCAGGCCCGGCATACCCGACGGCCTGTCTACGCGGAGAGCGAAATGAAGAAACTCAAGCTGGTGATGATCGGCAACGGCATGGCCGGGGTACGCACCCTGGAAGAGCTGCTCAAGCTGAGCAATGAGCTGTACGACATCACGGTCTTCGGCGCGGAACCCCACACCAACTACAACCGCATCCTGCTCTCCCCGGTACTGGCCGGCGAACAGACCTTCGAAGAGATCGTGCTCAACGACCTGAGCTGGTACCTGGACAACAACATCAAGCTGCTGCTCAACCGCAAGGTGGTGGAGATCGACCGGGTCAAGCGCCGGGTGATCGCCGAAGACGGCAGCGAAGCCGAATACGATCGCCTGCTGATCGCCACCGGCTCGACCCCGTTCATCCTGCCGATTCCCGGCAACGATCTGCAGGGCGTGATCGGCTACCGCGATATCGCCGACACCCAGGCGATGATCGACACCGCCAAGACCCACAAGCACGCGGTGGTCATCGGTGGCGGCCTGCTCGGCCTGGAAGCCGCCAACGGCCTGATGCTGCGCGGCATGGACGTGACCGTGGTGCACATCGGCGAATGGCTGCTGGAGCGCCAGTTGGACAAGACCAGCGGCCAGCTGCTGCAAACCGCCCTGGAAAGCCGCGGCCTGAAGTTCCGCCTGAGCGAACAGACCCAGGCCCTGTATGACTCAGGCAATGGCCGGGTCGGTTCGGTGCAATTCAAGAACGGCGACATCATCCCCGCCGACCTGGTGGTGATGGCCGCCGGCATCCGGCCCAATACCGAGCTGGCGGAAAAAGCCGGCCTGCCGTGCAGCCGCGGGATCCTGGTCAACGACACCCTGCAGACCTACGACCCGCGCATCTATGCCATCGGCGAATGCGCCAGCCACCGCGGTATCGCCTACGGCCTGGTGGCGCCATTGTTCGAACAGGCCAAGGTCTGCGCCAACCACTTGGCGCAACTGGGCTTCGCCCGCTACCAGGGTTCGGTGACCTCGACCAAGTTGAAAGTCACCGGCATCGACCTGTTCTCCGCCGGCGACTTCATGGGCGGCGAAGGCACCGAGACCATCACCCTCTCCGACCCCATCGGTGGCGTGTACAAGAAGCTGGTGATCAAGGACGACGTCCTGGTCGGCGCCTGCCTGTACGGCGACACCGCCGACGGCGGCTGGTACTTCCGGCAGATCCGCGAGAACCACGTCATCGGCGAGATCCGCGACCACCTGATGTTCGGCGAGAACGCCCTGGGCGATGTCGGCCACCAGGGCCAGGACAAGGCCATGAGCATGGCCGACAGCGCCGAAGTCTGCGGCTGCAACGGCGTGTGCAAGGGCACCATCGTCAAGGCGATCCAGGAGCATGGCCTGTTCAGCGTCGATGAGGTCAAGAAGCACACCAAGGCCGCCAGCTCCTGCGGCTCCTGCGCCGGCCTGGTGGAACAGATCCTGATCAACACCGTGGGTGGCGCGGCCGACGTCAAGCCGAAAAGCGAGAAAGCCATTTGCGGTTGCAGCGACCTCAACCACGGGCAGATCCGCCAGGCGATCCGCGAACAGCACCTGCTGACCATCGCCGGCACCATGAGCTACCTGAACTGGCGCACGCCCAACGGCTGCGCCACCTGCCGCCCGGCGCTGAACTACTACCTGATTTCCACCTGGCCGGGCGAGGCCAAGGACGATCCGCAATCGCGCCTGATCAACGAACGGGCCCACGCCAACATCCAGAAAGACGGCACCTATTCGGTGGTGCCGCGGATGTGGGGCGGCGTCACCACCCCCTCCGAACTGCGGCGCATCGCCGACGTGGCGGACAAGTACCAGGTGCCGATGGTCAAGGTCACCGGCGGCCAGCGCATCGACCTTTTGGGCATCAAGAAGCAGGATTTGCCCGGGGTCTGGAAGGACCTGGACATGCCCTCCGGCCATGCCTACGGCAAGTCCATCCGCACCGTGAAAACCTGTGTCGGCAGCGAGTTCTGCCGCTTCGGCACGCAGAACTCCACTCAGCTGGGCATCGAACTGGAGCACGACCTGTTCAACATGTGGTCGCCGCACAAGGTCAAGCTGGCGGTCTCCGGTTGCCCGCGCAACTGCGCCGAGGCCGGGATCAAGGACGTCGGCATCATCGGCGTCGAATCGGGCTGGGAGATGTACATCGGCGGCAATGGCGGGATCAAGACCGAGGTCGCGGAGTTCTTCGTCAAGCTGAAAACCGCCGACGAGGTACGCGAATACAACGGCGCCTTCCTGCAGTTGTACCGCGAGGAAGCCTTCTACCTGGAGCGCACCGTGCACTACCTGCAACGGGTCGGCATGGCGCACATCAAGCAAGCCATCATCGAAGACCCGCAACGGCGCAAGGCCCTCAACGAGCGCCTGCAGTTCGCCCTGTCCTTCGAACAGGACCCGTGGAAGGAGCGCCTGGAACAGCCGCTGCTGAAAAAAGAGTTCGAGCCGATCCGCGTCAAGCAACTGGAGGTGCCGCTATGAACTGGCTGGATATCTGCGCCCTGGACGAGATCAACGCCCTGGGCTCGCGCATCGTCAACGGCCCCAAGGGCGACATCGCGATCTTCCGCACCAGCGACGACGAAGTCTTCGCCCTCGACGATCGTTGCCCGCACAAGGGCGGACCGCTGTCCCAGGGGCTGATCTACGGCAAGAAGGTCGCCTGCCCGCTGCACAACTGGCAGATCGACCTGGAATCCGGAGAAGCGCAGGCACCGGATATCGGTTGCGCCCATCACCATCTGGCGCGGGTGGAAAACGGCCGCGTGCTGCTGGCCCTGCGGGATGCCGGCTGATGAACCGCCAGACGACCGCCTCGACCTGCTGTTACTGCGGCGTTGGCTGTGGCGTGCTGATCGAGCACGACGGCGAACGCATCCTCGGCGTCAGTGGCGACCCGAGCCACCCGGCCAACCACGGCAAACTGTGCAGCAAGGGTTCCACCCTGCACCTGACCGGCGACCTCGCAGCCCGCGCCCTGTACCCGGAGTTGCGCCTGGGCAAGGCCCTGGCGCGCAGCCGCACCGACTGGGACACCGCGCTGGAGCACGCGGCCAACCTATTTGCCGAAACCATCGCCGAACACGGCCCGGACAGCGTGGCCTTCTATATCTCCGGGCAATTGCTCACCGAGGACTACTACGCCTTCAACAAACTGGCCCGGGCCCTGGTGGGCACCAACAACATCGACAGCAATTCGCGGCTGTGCATGTCCTCGGCGGTGGTCGGCTACAAACGCAGCCTGGGCGCCGACGCCCCGCCCTGCAGCTACGAAGACCTCGAGCTGAGCGACTGCGTGATGATCGTCGGCAGCAACATGGCCTACGCCCATCCGGTGCTGTTCCGCCGCCTGGAACAGGCCAAACGCCTGCGGCCGCAGATGAAAGTGATCGTCATCGACCCACGGCGCACCGACACTTGCGACCTGGCCGACCTGCACCTGGCGATCCTGCCCGGCACCGATGTCGCGCTGTTCCACGGGATCCTGCATCTGCTGCTGTGGCAGGACTGGATCGACCGTGACTTCATCCAGGCGCATACCGAAGGCCTGGCCGAGCTGAAGAACCTGGTCCACGACTACACCCCGCATATGGTCGCGCAGCTGTGCGGCATCAGCGTCGAGCAACTGCGCCAGTGTGCCGAATGGGTCGGCACCTCGCCGAGCTTCCTGTCGCTGTGGTGCATGGGGCTGAACCAGTCCAGTGCCGGCAGCGCGAAAAACAGCGCGTTGATCAACCTGCACCTGGCCACCGGGAAGATCGGTCGCCCCGGGGCCGGCCCCTTCTCCCTCACCGGCCAGCCGAATGCCATGGGTGGCCGGGAAACCGGCAGCCTGTCGAACCTGCTGCCGGGGCACCGGGAGGCGGCCAACCCGGAGCATCGGGCTGAAGTCGCGGCCTATTGGGGCATCGAGCAATTGCCAGCCAACCCCGGCCTGACCGCGATCGAGCTGTTCGAACAACTGCGCGGCGGCAAGATCAAGGCACTGTGGATCGCCTGCACCAACCCGGCGCAGTCGCTGCCCGACCAGAACGCGGTGCGGGAGGCCTTGCTGGCCTGCCCGTTCGTGGTCCTGCAGGAAGCCTTTCGCACCACCGAGACCGCGGCCTTTGCCGACCTGCTGCTGCCCGCCGCCAGTTGGGGCGAGAAGGAAGGCAGCGTGACCAACTCGGAACGGCGCATCTCCCATGTGCGCCGCGCCGTGGCGGCGCCAGGCGAAGCACGCCCGGACTGGGCCATCACCCTGGATTTCGCCCGGCGCCTGGAACAGCGCCTGCGCCCGCAACAGCCCAGCCTGTTCGCCCTGGATACGCCTGCCCAGCTGTTCGATGAGTACAAACTGCTGACCCGCGGCCGCGACCTGGACCTTTCCGGTATCAGTCACGCGCTGATCGACCAACTGGGTCCGCAGCAATGGCCCTTCCCCGCCGGTGCCGAACAAGGGACAACGCGGCTGTACGTTGACGGCCGCTTCCCGACCGCCAGCGGGCGGGCACACTTCATCAGCGACCCGTATCGCGCGGCCAAGGAACAACGTGATGCACGCTTCCCTCTGACCCTGATCACCGGCCGCCTGCGCGATCAATGGCATGGCATGAGCCGTACCGGCACCGCGGCGCAGCTGTTCGGGCACGTCAGCGAAGCAGTTCTCAGCCTGCACCCGGACGAACTGCGCCGGCAGAACCTGCAGGCGGGTGATCTGGTGTCGCTGAAAAGCCGGCGCGGCAGCGTGATAGTCGCCGTGGCGGATGACGACAGCGTGCGCCCGGGCCAGGCTTTTCTGCCGATGCATTGGGGCGACCGGTTCCTCAAGGGTGGCGTCAATGCCGTGACCCAGCCGGCGTTCGACCCGCTGTCCAAACAGCCGGAACTCAAGCACAGCGGCGTGCGCCTGGAGCCGGTCCAGCTGCCGTGGCAGCTGTTCGCCCTGATCGAAGGCGACGTGCAGCGGCATTTCGAAGCCTTGCGCCCGCTCTGCGAAAGCTTCGCCTACGTCAGCCTGAGCCTGGCCGGTCGCGAACGCCCGGCCCTGCTGCTGCGGGTGGCCAATGCCAAGGCGCCGGCAGCGCAGTTGCTCAAGGACATCGACCAGTTGCTGGGGCTCAACGAAGGCCCGGTACTGGCCTATGACGATCCGCGGCGCTCCATCGGCAAGCGGGTACGTGTCGAACAGGGACGGATCACCGCCATTCGCCTGGCCGGTGAAACCCTGGCCCAGCACTGGCTGCAGAACCTGTGGCTGGAAGGCAAGGCCGATGAGCAACTGCGTCGCTGGCTGCTGGCGCCAATGAGCGCGCCACCGGGGGCCGCCGGGCTGATCGCCGCGAGTGGCAAGACCTTGTGCAACTGCAAGAACGTCAGCCAGAGCGCAGTCTGTGCCGGGATCTCCCGCGGCCTGGACCTCGATGGCCTGAAACAGGAACTGGGCTGCGGCACTCAATGCGGCTCCTGCGTCCCCGAAATCAAACGTCTGCTGGCCAGCTCGGCACAGCCCGTCGCAATCCCCCTGTGAGGAAACAAACATGAGCGCAAAAGTCTGGCTGGTGGGTGCGGGCCCTGGCGACCCTGAACTGCTGACCCTCAAGGCCGTGCGGGCCCTGGGCGAAGCCGATGTGGTGCTGATCGACGATCTGGTGAATCCGGCGGTGCTCGAGCACTGCCCCCAGGCACGGGTCATTGCCGTGGGTAAACGCGGCGGCTGCCGCTCGACGCCCCAAGCGTTCATTCATCGGCTGATGCTGCGCTACGCCCGGCATGGCAAGTGCGTGGTACGCCTCAAGGGTGGCGATCCATGCATCTTCGGCCGTGGCGGTGAGGAAGCGCAGTGGCTGCAGGAACGTGGCGTCGAGGTGGAACTGGTGAACGGCATCACGGCCGGCCTGGCGGGAGCTACCCAGTGCGGGATCCCGCTGACCCTGCGCGGTGTCGCCCGTGGCGTCACCCTGCTGACGGCCCATACCCAGGACGACAGCAGCCTCAACTGGCAGGCCCTGGCGCAGAGCGGCACAACGCTGGTGATCTATATGGGGGTGGCCAAACTGGGCGAGATACGTGAACAGCTGATTGCTGGCGGCCTGGCGCCGCATACCCCGGTGGCCATGATCGAAAATGCATCCCTGCCCGAGCAGCGCCTGTGCCGGAGCGATCTGCACACCATGCAGGACGATGCCCATACCTTCCAGCTGAAAAGCCCGGCCATCCTGGTGGTTGGCGAGGTGGCCGCTTGCGGCGCACAACTGCCGGCCCTTTCCGAGGCGGCCCTGGCGGCCGCACTTTCGGCCTGACGCTAGGCTCTTTCAACAAATCGCGGACAAAGAAAAACCCGGCCTAGGCCGGGTTTTTCAAAGCTGCAAGCTACAGATTACTGAGCTTGTTGAGCTTGTGCTTCAACCTGCGCTTCTACGCGACGGTTTACAGCGCGGCCAGCTTCAGTTGCGTTGTCAGCAACTGGGCGGGACTCACCGTAACCAACGGATTGAACGCGGCTCGACTCAACACCGTACTGGCTGGTCAGAACTTGCTTAACGGCGTTTGCACGACGCTCAGACAGTTTCTGGTTGTAAGCGTCAGGACCGACGGAGTCAGTGTGACCTTCAACAACGGTGCTGGTTTGTGGGTACTGCTTCATGAAGTCAGCGAGGTTCTTGATGTCAGCGTAGCTGTTAGGCTTAACGACCGACTTGTCGAAGTCGAACTTCACGTCCAGCTCAACACGAACAACTTCAGCAACCGGAGCTTCTGGTTCTGGAGTTGGCTCTGGAACTGGAGCAGGAGCTGGAGCAACCTTGCCAGCGTTGCCGCCGAAGTTCACACCCAGACCAACCAGAGCGGAGTAGTCCCACTTGCCGTTGTCCATTGCGTAGTCGGCTTCAACGCCGGCACGAGCGAACAGGTTGTCGGTGAAGTAGTACTTAACACCGGTACCGATGATAGCCAGGGTCGACTGGTCGCGACCGCTGTGGCCGTCAGCCAGGACGTTGGTACGGCTCTGGTGACCGAAACCACCCGAAACGTATGGACGCAGGGAGTCCACGCCAGCTTGACCGAAGTGGTAGGTAGCCAGCAGGCTGCCGGTGTCACCTTTGATCTTCTGGTTGCCAGTGCCGTCGTTCGAACGGGTGTGGTTGGTTTTGTCGTAGTTCAGGTCCAACGACAGGTCATCGGTCAGGAAGTAGCCGATACGAGCGCCTGGGTTGAAGCCGTCTTCGATGTGCTTAACGCTGTCGTTGTACTGTTTTTTGTAAAACAGTTCACCCTCGACCGCGCCTTGGCCTTGCGCCAGAACGCCGAACGAAGTCACGGCAACAATAGAACCAATGGCAATGCCCAAGGTGTTTTTCAGTTTCATCCGTTAAATCCCCATCTGGTGATTGTAAAGCAGTCCCACATACCGGGGGACAACTCGGCGGTAAGTCTATCAGAACTTACCTAGACGTAAGAGATATTTGCGCC
Organism: Pseudomonas sp. B3G-3; assembly: GCF_028640915.1. Taxonomy (NCBI): domain Bacteria; kingdom Pseudomonadati; phylum Pseudomonadota; class Gammaproteobacteria; order Pseudomonadales; family Pseudomonadaceae; genus Pseudomonas; species Pseudomonas sp. B3G-3. The sequence goes on from NZ_JAQZAB010000127.1 coordinate 232,836, forward strand.
GAACTAAGTTTCAGCAATGCCTGCAAATTTCTCACGCAATTTATCAAGCGCACGCTTGTACCGCATTTTCGTAGCACTCAACCCCATGTGCATGATGTCTGCGATCTCCTGGAACTCCAGTTCTGCGACAAATCGTAGCACCAGAATCTCCCGATCGATCGGGTTCACATGCACCAACCAGCGGTCAAGTCCGCCCTTTTCCTCAGGTTTCGGCGCCTTATCTTCAGACGCTTCCTCGAGGGGATCAAGACTTAACGCATCCATCAAGCGACGCTTGCGCCGTTCTTTCCGATACTGAGTGATGCATTCGTTGTACGTGATGCTATAGAGCCATGTCTTGAACTTCGATTTCCCCTCGAAGTTCTTGAGGCCATACAGCACCTTCAACATCACCTCCTGACAGACATCATCAGCATCACGATCGTTCCCTAAATAACGTGCACAAACGTTGAAGAGGGTTCGCTGATAGCGTCGCATCAACTCTTCATACGCACGCGTCACATGAAACAGCTCCGTGTGCGAGCGCGCAACCAACTCCTCGTCAGAGAGCTCACGGGGGTCATAGCGCGTGGATAGCGATTGGGCTTTATTCAAAACGAGTCGGGCCGACAGTCAGGTCAATGTCCACCGCAGCCCAGGCAAGGGCATTTTGCGGCGGCATACATTAGCAGGGTTTGCCGGGTTAGCGGCTACTTACATGCTGCTCCAGCATGATCCGATTGGAGAGAGAGACCAGCTCACCCTCATCGGTCAGCAGTGTAGTCTTAACCGTGCCGATCTCCTCGATCTGCCCTTCGACCTCGCCAACTCGCACTTGTTGCCCAACCTGATACAACTCACGCACATAGATTCCCGCAAGAATCTGACCGGCAATATCCCGGCTTCCCAACCCCATGGCCAAGGCAACAGCCAGACCAACGGTAATCAAAACGATCACGATCACATGGTTGAGCAGGTCGGTTTTGACCTCCAACTGACTGATCGCAACGGAAATACTGATGATGATCACCAGCCCCTGGGCGATTCGCCCCAGGCCACTGGCGTAATCCAGACCAACCCCTTCGGCCGCTCCACGCACCAGCCCATTGGCCAGTTGCGCCAGCAATACCCCCACCAACAGCACCAGCGCGGCCCCGAAAACCTTCGGTAAATACAGCGCCAGCATGTCGAGCGTAGCCGAAACCCGCTCCAGGCCAAGGGATTCTGCAGCAGAAACCAGGAAAATCAGTAAAACAAACCAATACACGATTTTACCGATCAAGGTAGAAATCGGCACCTGCAGGCCCGCACGAGACAGCAGTTTGGTCAAACCGGTACCGCCCATCAAGCGGTCCAGGCCCAGTTTGGCGAGCAGTTTGGAAAGCAGGGTATCAAGCAGTTTGGCGACCACGAACCCCAACAGCAGCACGACCAGCGCGCCAAACAGGTTGGGAATGAAGTTCGCTACCTTGGTCCACAACGCAGTCATCGCAGTGACGAGGCTCTGAGTCCAGAGATCAAGTTCCATATTCAATCAGCCTTATCAGCAGTGCGAGCAGTAGGTTTACGACGGGAAACCGGCGAGATATGGGCCGATCCGTTATTCAGAGCAATCATCAGCGCCGGCAACCAGCGGCCGAGCAGGCTGAACAGATCGCCCGCCCCCACCTGCCGGTTGGCGGTTTTCAGTACGCGGCCCAGGCACGCATCGTCGTCCCGGGTGGACGGTGTGGCCTTGAGCATGTCACGCAACGACTGTTCAAACGGATCGTGCATACGCACCTCTCGATATGTCTGTGAAAGACGCGATCAAAATTCCCCGGGTCACATAGTTCATGATCAGACCCAGCGCAAACGTCGGAATAACCACCATTGTCCCAGCGCTACCAGCGCCATCAACAGGCAGGCCACCAGAAACCCGTAGGGACTGTTGGAAAGCGGGATTCCTCCGACGTTGATCCCCAGCAAGCCGGCCAGAAAACTCATTGGCAGAAAGATCCCGGTGATGATCCCGAAGCGAAACATGATGCGGTTCATGCGCACGCTCAGGCGCCGGTCTTCGGCCTCCAGCACAAGCCCCACGCGCTCTCGGGTCAATTCGAGCTCTTCCAGGTAGCGGGTCAGGCTGTTGTTCAATTCGTTCCAGTAATCGCCATCGTCATCGGCGAACCAAGGCAGCCTGATGCGGCTGAGTTGACCGAAAATATCCCGCTGCGGAGCGAGGAAACGCTTGAGTCCGGCAGCCCGTCGACGGATCTGCAGAATGTTGCTGTGCTCGGGGGTATACCGTTCGTCGGCATCCAGTTTTTCTTCCTCGGCATCGACCACTTCCGACAGGTCGCTGACCAGATCCTGCACCTTATGAGTCAGGTACTCAGCCATATAAAGGATGAGTTCGGAGGCGGTCTTCGGTCCCTTGCCTTCGCCCAGTTGCACCAGCAGCTCATCGGTCGCGCGCAATGGCCGCAGGCGCAGGGAGATCACTCGCTGGGCCGAACCGAAGATGCGTACCGAAACCATGTCCTCCGGCTCGGCGCCGGGGTTGAGGTTGATGCCGCGTAAAAACAGCAGGAACTCGGAATCCGGCAGCGCCAACAGGCGCGGCCGGGTGTTTTCTTCGAGTAGGAGGTCACAGCTGAACTCGCTCAGACCGCTGGATTTACGCAGCCAGGTCTGGGTTTGCGGATGGCTGCGATCCCAATGCAGCCAGAGGCTCTCATGGGCTTGCAGCTGCAGGTCGTCCAGTTCAGTTCGGGCAATCGCACGCGCACCGCCTTTACCATCCAGCACCAGGGCATGTACCAGCCCCCATTGCGCGTTGTCTTCCTCGAACATCCTCATCCCTTGCTTGGTCGACTGCTTATTCAGGCATTTTCAGTGGGCTTGGCGAAACGATCACGCCATTGTTGTCGGCATAGACATATTCGCCCGGACGGAAAGTCACCCCGGCAAAGGTCACTGCCACGTTGAGATCGCCAATGCCGCGCTTGTCGGTTTTCATCGGATGGCTGGCCAGCGCCTGAACACCCAGGTCGGTTTGCGCGATGACATCGACGTCACGGATGCAGCCGTAGATCACCAGCCCTTCCCAACCATTCTTGGCGGCCTTCTCGGCCAGCATGTCACCCAGCAGCGCGCGGCGCAGGGAGCCGCCACCGTCGACCACCAGCACCTTGCCGTGGCCCTTGAGCTCGACCTGTTCCTTGACCAGCGAGTTGTCTTCGAAGCACTTGATGGTCACGATTTCGCCGCCGAAGGAGTCGCGACCACCGAAATTGCTGAACATCGGTTCAACCACCTGTACCAGATCCGGGTAGGCGTCGCACAGGTCGGGAGTGAGGTAATGATTCATCGAGAAACTCCTGTAATGGAAAGAACACGTCGCGGTGTCGGAACTCGCAGGGTTCATGCTGAGTGACGAGCGCTGGCGGCAAATGTTCAACACCTTGCCTTAGCCCTCGATCCCCATGCAGCCCCCACCATACGCCAATTTCAGCAGGGGCAATGAGCACGAACAGGATACCGAGCCAGCGACCGAATGTGACCAAAACCGCTCAATGCGTCATATCTTAGCCGCAAGCGCAGCGGAACGAAATGCTCTTGTCAGAGCCTTCTGAACTCAACTCGCGGCAGCCAGTTCGGCACTCGATGCCAACAACGGGCTCTGCTGATCCTTCAACCAACGCGCCACCAAAGGCCAGACTTCGGCCTGGGCGGCTTTGCTCACCAGCATCTCGACGTGGCCGAAATTGCCGCTGAACCCTTGTTCGCGCCCCAGGCAGACAAACTGTTTGTGCTCGGAACTCAACTGGTCAAACAGCTTGCGACAAGCCCAGGTCGGATCCTGATGATCCCCGGCCGCGCTCACTGCCAATACCGGCAGCGAAACATCGGACAAACCGGCCCACCAGTCCTTCTGCCCATCCCCGAAACGCCCGAACAGCCCATACCAACGCATGCCTTCCAGGGCCAGGCCAATGGGTTCGTCCTCGGGACCGCGCTTGAGCCGCGAGCCGGACAACTGGGCAAACCGCTTGAGAATGAAACGACCGCCCCACTCCACCGCCGGGATTTTCAACGGCCAATAGGTGCGGCTGACCTGACAACCGAACAGCGCCGCCGACGCCACTGCCGGCTCTCCCAGATACTGGCCGCCCAGGGCCGCCGCCAAGGTAATGCCGCCCAGGGAATGGCCGATCCAGTGCGGAACCTGGCCGCTTTGTTCCCGCACGAAAGCGCCGATGGCCGGCAGATCGTATTGCGCATAGTCGGCGACGCGATTCTTACGGTAGTCGGCATTACGTCGCGACAGGCCGTGGCCACGCATCTCGGGGATCCATACATCGAAACCCAGGCGCGCCAGATACGCGCCCAGGCCGATGCCCTTGGGCGAATACCAGAAACGCCGATTGGAGAAGCTGCCGTGCAGCAGAATCACCGGCACGCCACGGGATTCGGGCTCGTCCGCCATTCCCAGGCGGGTGACGGCCAGCTCGACCGTGGTGTCCGGGCTGTTGCCGGGCTTCAGGCGGTAGACGTCTTCACTCAGGTCGCCTCGACGTTCGGCACTGATCAAGGCGACGGGAAATAGGTTGCTGCTGCTTTGCATAATGCTCTTGCACAAAAAAGGGCGGCTTCCAGATGGAGCCCGCCCTACTTGAATCTCAAAGCCCCGGCCAGCCCGAAGGCTGGCCGGGGCTTCATTCCGCTTAGACCGCACCCTGCCCCTCGGCCAGGAAGAACCAGGTTTCCAGTACGGAGTCCGGGTTCAGCGAGACGCTTTCGATGCCCTGCTCCATCAGCCACTTGGCCAGGTCCGGGTGGTCGGACGGGCCCTGGCCGCAAATACCGATGTATTTGCCGGCCTTGTTGCAAGCGGCGATGGCGTTGGCCAGCAGCTTCTTGACCGCCGGATTACGCTCGTCGAACAGGTGCGCGATGATGCCCGAGTCGCGGTCCAGGCCCAGGGTCAGCTGGGTCAGGTCGTTGGAACCGATGGAGAAACCGTCGAAGAACTCGAGGAACTCTTCGGCCAGGATCGCGTTGGAAGGCAGCTCGCACATCATGATCACGCGCAGGCCGTTTTCACCGCGCTTGAGACCGTTTTCGGCCAGCAGATCCACCACCTGGCTGGCTTCGCCCAGAGTACGGACGAACGGCACCATGATCTCGACGTTGGTCAGGCCCATGTCGTTGCGCACGCGCTTGAGGGCGCGGCACTCGAGTTCGAAGCAGTCACGGAACGATTCGCTGATGTAACGCGAAGCACCGCGGAAGCCCAGCATCGGGTTTTCTTCTTCCGGCTCGTAGAGCTTGCCGCCGATCAGGTTGGCGTATTCGTTGGACTTGAAGTCCGACAGGCGCACGATGACCTTTTTCGGCCAGAACGCCGCGGCCAGGGTGCTGATGCCTTCGACCAGCTTGTCGACGTAGAAACCGACCGGTTCGTTGTAACCGGCGATGCGCTTGTCGACGCTTTCCTTGATTTCATGGGGCAGGCCGGCGTAGTTCAGCAGTGCCTTGGGGTGCACGCCGATCATGCGGTTGATGATGAACTCCAGGCGGGCCAGGCCGACACCGGCGTTCGGCAGTTGGGCGAAGTCGAAGGCGCGGTCCGGGTTGCCGACGTTCATCATGATCTTGAACGGCAGCTCCGGCATGGCGTCGACGGAGTTTTTCTTCACGTCGAAACCCAACTCGCCTTCGAAGATGAAACCGGTGTCGCCTTCAGCGCAGGACACGGTCACGCCCTGGCCGTCTTTCAACAGTTCGGTGGCATTGCCGCAACCGACAACCGCTGGAATACCCAGCTCGCGCGCGATGATCGCGGCGTGGCAGGTACGGCCGCCACGGTTGGTGACGATGGCGCTGGCGCGCTTCATCACCGGTTCCCAATCCGGGTCGGTCATGTCGGACACCAGCACGTCGCCGGCCTGGACCTTGTCCATCTCCGACACGTCCTTGATGATCCGCACCTTGCCGGCGCCGATGCGCTGGCCGATGGCGCGACCTTCCACCAGCACGGTACCGGTTTCCTTCAACAGGTAACGTTCCATGACGTTGGCCTGGGTGCGGCTCTTCACGGTTTCCGGACGGGCCTGGACGATATACAGCTTGCCGTCGTCGCCGTCTTTGGCCCACTCGATGTCCATCGGGCACTTGTAGTGCTTCTCGATGATCATCGCCTGCTTGGCCAGCTCGCTGACTTCGGCATCGGTCAGGCAGAAACGCGCGCGATCGGCCTTGTCGACGTCGACGGTCTTGACCGAGCGACCGGCCTTGGCTTCGTCGCCGTAGATCATCTTGATCGCCTTGCTGCCCAGGTTGCGGCGCAGGATGGCCGGGCGACCGGCTTGCAGGGTGCCCTTGTGGACGTAGAACTCATCCGGGTTCACCGCACCTTGAACGACGGTTTCACCCAGGCCGTAGGCGCCGGTGATGAACACCACGTCACGGAAGCCCGACTCGGTGTCGAGGGTGAACATCACGCCGGCGGTACCGGTTTCCGAACGCACCATGCGCTGCACGCCGGCAGACAGGGCGACCAGCTTGTGGTCGAAGCCCTGATGCACGCGGTAGGAAATAGCGCGGTCGTTGAACAGGGAAGCGAAGACTTCCTTGGCGGCGCGAATGACGTTCTCGACGCCACGGATATTGAGGAAGGTTTCCTGCTGGCCGGCGAAGGAAGCGTCCGGCAGGTCTTCGGCGGTGGCCGAGGAGCGCACGGCCACGGCCATGTCAGGGTTGCCCGCGGACAGCTTGGCGAACGCGGTGCGAATTTCGGTATTCAGTTGCTCGGGGAATTCGGCTTCCATGATCCATTGACGGATCTGGGCGCCAGTCTTGGCCAGGGCATTCACGTCATCGACGTCCAGGGCGTCGAGCGCGGCGTGGATCTGGTCGTTAAGACCGCTCAATTCGAGAAAATCACGATAGGCCTGGGCCGTCGTGGCAAAGCCTCCAGGAACCGATACACCGGCGCCTGCAAGGTTACTGATCATCTCGCCCAGGGATGCGTTCTTGCCCCCCACATGCTCTACATCATGGACGCCGAGCTTATCGAGGGAAACTACGTACTCTACCAAGGTGATCTCTCCACTAACTGTGTTGGAAAAGCTCAGAAGCCGGCTGCTCGGGGAGCGCTTGCCAGCTGTATGGCCTGGACCTGGAAAATAAGTGAGAATGCGGGCCATTGGAGGCCGGCAAATCGCGCCTATCATATCCAAGATTCGTCACTAGCTTAAGGCCCAAGGTGCAAATGAAACGATCTGCTTTCTTCATCTCCGACGGTACCGGCATCACCGCTGAAACCCTCGGCCAGAGCCTCCTGGCGCAGTTCGAAAACATTACCTTCAGCAAAATCACGCGGCCGTATATCGACAGCGTAGATAAAGCGCGGGCCATGGTACAACAAATCAACATTGCCGCCGAAAAGGACGGATTTCGCCCGATTATCTTCGACACCATCGTCAATCAGGACATCCGTGAGATCCTCGCGACGTCCAATGGTTTCATGATCGACATCTTCTCAACCTTCCTCGCCCCCCTGGAGCTGGAGTTGAGCGAGCACTCGTCGTACTCGGTCGGCAAGTCCCATTCCATTGGCGGCAACTCCAACTATATGGAGCGGATCGAGGCGGTGAACTTCGCCCTCGACAACGACGACGGCGCCCGCACCCACTACTACGACAAGGCCGACCTGATCCTGGTCGGCGTGTCGCGCTGCGGCAAGACCCCGACCTGCCTGTACATGGCCATGCAGTTCGGGATCCGCGCCGCCAACTACCCGCTGACCGAAGACGACATGGAACGCCTGCAGCTGCCGACCGCCCTGCGCGCCCACCAGCACAAGCTGTTCGGCCTGACCATCGACCCCGACCGGCTCACCGCCATCCGCAACGAGCGCAAGCCCAACAGCCGTTATTCGAGCTATGCCCAGTGCGAGTTCGAAGTGCGCGAGGTGGAAAACCTGTTCCGCCGCGAGAACATTCCGCACATCAATTCCACGCATTTCTCGGTGGAAGAGATCTCGGCGAAGATCCTCGTGGAAAAAGGCGTCGAGCGGCGCTTCAAGTAGCGTTATCTGACCAATAGAAGGCTATCGCGAGCAAGCTCGCCCCTACATGGCTTACAAGATCTTGTAGGAGCGAGCTTGTCGCGATCGGACCAACGGTCCGCCCTGCCTTCAGATCACCAACAGATCCACGAACCGGTGCACCGCCGTGGCTTCCAGCTGCGCCTGGTCCTTGCACAGGGCAAAGATCTGCGCCGAACGCTGGGCCGTGAAGCGGGTGGCCAGGTTGGCCTTGAACTTGTCTTCCAGCAGCGGAACGCCTTCGGCGCGGCGCCGGCGATGGCCGATCGGGTATTCCACCACCACCTGCTCGGTGCTCGAGCCATCCTTGAAAAACACCTGTAGCGCATTGGCGATGGAGCGCTTGTCGGCTTCCAGGTACTCGCGGGTGTAGCGCGGCTCTTCGACTATCTGCATCTTCTCGCGCAACTGATCGATGATCGGGTGGGCGGCATGGAAGCCGTCTTCATAGTGCTCGGCCACCAGGTTGCCGAAGGCCAGCGGCACGGCGGTCATGTACTGGATGCAGTGGTCGCGGTCGGCGGCGTTGGCCAGCGGGCCGACCTTGGAAATGATGCGGATCGCCGATTCGTGGGTGGTGATGACGATCCTGTCGATCTCGTGCAGGCGATTGCGTACCAGCGGATGCAGGGTCACCGCCGCTTCACAGGCGGTCTGTGCATGGAACTCGGCCGGGAAGCTGATCTTGAACAGCACGTTTTCCATCACGTAACTGCCGTACTTCTGCGACAGGCTGAAACGGCGCTGGTCTTCGGGCTTGAGCGCCAGGTCCTTGTTGGTGTGGCTGAACAGCACGTCGTAGAAGCCCCACTGCGGCGCGCTCAGCACTCCCGGAATGCCCATCTCGCCGCGCAGGGCGATATCCGCCAGGCGCACACCACGACTCGTGGCGTCCCCCGCCGCCCAGGACTTGCGCGAACCGGCATTCGGCGCATGCCGATAAGTGCGCAGCGCCTGGCCATCGACAAAGGCATGGGACAGCGCCGCCAGCAGCTGTTCGCGGTTGGCGCCCATCAGTTTGGCGGTGACCGCGGTCGAGGCGACTTTCACCAGCAGCACATGGTCGAGGCCGACCCGGTTGAAGGAGTTCTCCAGGGCGATCACTCCCTGGATCTCATGGGCCATGATCATGGCCTCGAGCACCGCGCGCATGGTCAGCGGCGCCTCGCCATTGGCCACGCGCTTTTGCGACAGGTGATCGGCCACGGCGAGGATGCCGCCGAGGTTGTCGGAAGGATGGCCCCACTCGGCGGCGAGCCAGGTGTCGTTGTAATCCAGCCAACGGACGATGCAGCCGATATCCCAGGCTGCCTTGACCGGGTCCAGGCGGAAACTGGTGCCCGGCACTCGCGCGCCAAAGGGTACGACCGTGCCCTCGACCATGGGCCCCAGGTGCTTGGTGCATTCGGGAAAGCGCAGGGCCAGCAGGCCGCAGCCAAGGGTGTCCATCAGGCAGTTGCGGGCGGTATCCAGGGCCTCATGGGACTCGATCCGGTAGTTCAGAACGTAATCGGCAATGTCCTGCAGGACCTGGTCGTAATCGGGGCGTTCGTTCAGATCAACGTTGGCGCTCATGGGCAGTTCACTCCATCAAGGGTTAGGTGTGGGTTGCATCCTCAAGGTCAGGCTGATCGGGGTTATTTTTTATAACCCCCATTGTAGGAGCGAGCTTGCTCGCGATGACGGATGGACTGTCGACATCGATGTCGAGCTTGGTATCGCTATCGCGAGCAAGCTCGCTCCTACAAGGGTGGTGTGTTTTTAGAAAGCGTCGCCAGGCACACGCACCCAGCCTTCCATCAAGACCCGTGCGCTGCGGCTCATGATGGCCTTGGTCACGCTCCATTCGCCGTTGTCCTGCACGGCTTCGGCGCCGACGCGCAAGGTCCCCGACGGGTGGCCGAAACGCACCGCGCTGCGCTCACCGCCGCCGGCCGCGAGGTTGACCAGGGTGCCGGGAATCGCCGCCGCCGTACCAATGGCCACCGCAGCGGTGCCCATCATCGCGTGGTGCAGCTTGCCCATGGACAGCGCGCGCACCAGCAGATCGATATCGGCAGCCTTCACCGCCTTGCCGCTGGACGCCTGGTAGTCCGCCGGCGGAGCGACAAAGGCGACCTTGGGCGTGTGTTGGCGCTTGGCCGCTTCGTCCAGGTGCTGGATCAGCCCCATGCGCAGCGCGCCGTGGGCGCGGATGGTCTCGAACATCGCCAGCGCCTTGGGGTCGCCGTTGATATCGCCCTGCAGCTCGGTGCCGCTGTAGCCGATGTCGCGGGCATTGATGAAGATGGTCGGGATCCCGGCATTGATCATGGTGGCCTGGAAAGTCCCGACTCCCGGCACCTCCAGGTCGTCCACCAGGTTGCCGGTGGGGAACATCGAACCGCCGGCGCCCTCTTCCTCGGCCGCCGGCTCCATGAACTCCAGCTGCACCTCAGCTGCCGGGAAGGTCACACCATCCAGTTCGAAATCGCCGGTTTCCTGCACCGCGCCGTTGGTCATCGGCACATGGGCGATGATGGTCTTGCCGATATTGGCCTGCCAGATACGCACCACGGCCACGCCGTTCTGCGGGATGCGCTCGGCATCCACCAGGCCACTGCTGATGGCGAAGGAACCGACCGCCGCCGACAGGTTGCCGCAGTTGCCGCTCCAGTCGACGAAAGGCTTGTCGATGGAGACCTGGCCGAACAGGTAATCCACGTCGTGACCGGGCTTGATGCTTTTCGACAGGATCACCGTCTTGCTGGTGCTGGACGTGGCGCCGCCCATGCCATCGATCTGCTTGTCGTACGGGTCGGGGCTGCCGATCACCCGCAACAGCAACGCATCGCGGGCCGCCCCCGGCAGTTGCGCCGCCTCGGGCAGGTCTTGCAGGCTGAAGAACACGCCCTTGCTGGTGCCGCCACGCATGTAGGTGGCGGGAATCTTGATTTGCGCTACGAAAGCCATGGATTTCGGTCCTGATAAAGACCGAGGGCGGCGCCTTGCGGCCCGCCCCCGGTACGTCACTTAACTGGCGACAGCCGATTCGAGGAAGTCCTGGGCAAAGCGCTGCAACACGCCGCCCGCTTCGTAGATCGACACCTCTTCGGCGGTGTCGAGACGGCAGGTCACCGGCACCTCGATGCGCTCGCCGTTCTTGCGCCGGATCACCAGGGTCAGGGTGGCGCGCGGCTTGCGCTCGCCCACCACATCGAAGGTTTCGGTACCGTCGATGCCCAGGGTCTTGCGGTCGGTGCCCGGCTTGAACTCCAGCGGCAATACGCCCATGCCCACCAGGTTGGTGCGGTGGATGCGCTCGAAGCCTTCGGCGGCGATGGCCTCCACCCCGGCCAGGCGCACGCCCTTGGCCGCCCAGTCACGGGACGAACCCTGGCCGTAGTCGGCACCGGCGATGATGATCAGCGGCTGCTTGCGCTGCATATAGGTTTCGATGGCTTCCCACATCCGGGTGACCTGGCCTTCCGGCTCGATCCGCGCCAGCGAACCCTGCTTGACCTTGCCGCCTTCCTGGACCATTTCGTTGAACAGTTTCGGGTTGGCGAAGGTCGCGCGTTGCGCAGTCAGATGGTCACCGCGGTGGGTCGCGTAAGAGTTGAAGTCCTCTTCCGGCAGGCCCATTTTCGCCAGGTACTCACCCGCCGCGCTGTCGAGCATGATGGCGTTGGACGGCGACAGGTGATCGGTGGTGATGTTGTCCGGCAGCACCGCCAGCGGACGCATGCCGGTCAGGCTGCGCGCGCCGGCCAGGGCGCCTTCCCAGTACGGCGGACGACGGATGTAGGTACTCATCTCGCGCCAGTCGTACAGCGGCTCGACCTTGGGCCCGGTGTCTTCGTGAATGGCGAACATCGGGATGTACACCTTGCGGAACTGCTCGGGCTTCACCGAAGCCTTGACCACCGCGTCGATCTCTTCGTCGCTCGGCCAGATGTCCTTGAGGCGGATTTCCTTGCCGTTGGCGTCCAGGCCCAGCACGTCCTTCTCGATGTCGAAGCGGATGGTCCCGGCAATCGCGTAAGCCACCACCAGCGGCGGCGACGCGAGGAACGCCTGCTTGGCATAGGGGTGGATGCGTCCGTCGAAGTTGCGGTTGCCCGACAGCACCGCGGTGGCGTACAGGTCGCGGTCGATGATTTCTTTCTGAATCACCGGGTCCAGCGCACCGGACATGCCGTTGCAGGTGGTGCAGGCAAAGGCCACGACGCCAAAGCCCAATTGCTCCAGTTCGTGGGTCAAGCCCGCTTCGTCCAGATACATGGCCACGGTCTTGGAACCCGGTGCCAGCGACGACTTGACCCAGGGTTTGCGGGTCAGGCCGAGTTTGTTGGCGTTGCGCGCCAGCAGGCCGGCGGCGATCACGTTGCGCGGGTTGCTGGTGTTGGTGCAACTGGTGATGGCCGCGATGATCACCGCGCCATCGGGCATTTGCCCCGGCACCTCTTCCCACTGGCCGGCGATGCCCTTGGCCGCCAGGTCGCTGGTCGCCACCCGGGCGTGGGGGTTGCTCGGGCCCGCCATGTTGCGCACCACCGAGGACAGGTCGAACTGCAAGCCGCGCTCGTACTGGGCGTCTTTCAGGCTGTCGGCCCACAGGCCGGCCTGTTTGGCATAGGTCTCGACCAGTTGCACTTGTTCGTCTTCACGACCGGTGAGCTTGAGGTAGTCGATAGTCTGCTGGTCGATGTAGAACATCGCCGCGGTGGCACCGTATTCCGGGGCCATGTTGGAGATGGTCGCGCGGTCGCCCAGGGTCAGCGCCGCGGCGCCTGCGCCGAAGAACTCAAGGTAGGCGCCCACCACCTTCTGCTTGCGCAGGAACTCGGTCAGCGCCAGCACCATGTCGGTGGCGGTGATGCCCGGTTGCAGCTTGCCGGTCAGCTCGACGCCGACGATTTCCGGCAGGCGCATCCAGGACGCCCGGCCGAGCATCACGCTTTCGGCTTCCAGGCCGCCGACGCCGATGGCGATCACGCCCAAGGCATCCACGTGTGGGGTATGGCTGTCGGTGCCGACGCAGGTATCGGGAAAGGCCACGCCATCGCGCGCCTGGATCACCGGCGACATTTTCTCCAGGTTGATCTGGTGCATGATGCCGTTGCCCGGCGGGATCACGTCGACGTTCTTGAAGGCTTTCTTGGTCCAGTTGATGAAGTGGAAACGGTCTTCGTTGCGCCGGTCTTCCACCGCGCGGTTCTTGGCGAACGCATCCGGGTCGAAGCCGCCGCACTCCACCGCCAGCGAGTGGTCGACGATCAACTGGGTCGGCACCACCGGGTTGACCTGGGCCGGGTCGCCACCCTGGTCGGCGATGGCGTCGCGCAGGCCGGCCAAATCCACCAGGGCGGTCTGGCCGAGAATGTCGTGGCACACCACACGGGCCGGAAACCACGGGAAGTCGAGGTCGCGCTTGCGTTCGATCAATTGCTTCAGGGAATCGGTCAGGGTCGCCGGATCGCAACGACGCACCAGGTTTTCCGCGAGCACGCGCGAGGTGTACGGCAAGGTGTCGTAGGCGCCGGGCTGGATCGCCTCGACAGCCGCGCGGGTGTCGAAGTAGTCCAGTCGGGTACCGGGTAACGGTTTACGAAATTCTGTGTTCATCGTCAGGACTCGGTCACGGTGATTGCAAAAGGTGATGCTGCTGAAATCGCTCCCTGTAGGAGCGAAGCTTGCTCGCGATAGCGGTGTAACGGCCAACATCGATGTTGAATGTCAGTCCGTCTTCGCGGGCAAGCCTCGCTCCTGCAGGGCTCTGGGTTTTTAAGCAGCCACCATTCAGCGACGTTCGATTGGCACGAACTTGCGCTGCTCGACGCCGACGTACTCGGCGCTTGGACGAATGATGCGGTTGTTGGCGCGCTGTTCGAACACGTGGGCCGCCCAGCCAGTCAGGCGCGAGCAGACGAAGATCGGGGTGAACAGCTTGGTCGGGATGCCCATGAAGTGGTACGCCGAGGCATGGTAGAAGTCGGCGTTGGGGAACAGCTTCTTCTGCTCCCACATGGTCTTGTCGATGGCTTCGGAAACCGGGAACAACACCTTATCGCCCACTTCGTCAGCGAGCTTTTTCGACCAGCCCTTGATCACCTCGTTGCGCGGGTCGTTGTCTTTATAGATCGCGTGGCCAAAGCCCATGATCTTGTCCTTGCGCTCGAGCATGCCGAGGGTGCCCTTGATCGCCTCTTCCGGCGAAGCAAAGCGCTCGATCATCTCCATCGCCGCCTCATTGGCGCCGCCATGCAGCGGGCCGCGCAGCGAACCGATGGCCGCAGTAACGCAGGAGTACAGGTCGGACAGGGTCGAGGCACAGACCCGGGCGGTGAAGGTCGAGGCGTTGAATTCGTGCTCGGCGTAGAGGATCAGCGACACGTTCATCACCTTGACGTGCAGCTCGCTCGGTTTCTTGTCGTGCAGCAGGTGCAGGAAGTGGCTGCCGATGCACGGCTCGTCGGTCACGCAATCGATGCGCTTGCCGTCGTGGCTGAAGCGGTACCAGTAGCACATGATCGCCGGGAACGCGGCCAGCAGGCGGTCGGTGACGTCACGCTGTTGGGAGAAGTCCTGTTCCGGCTCGATATTGCCGAGGAACGAACAGCCGGTGCGCATCACATCCATCGGATGGGCGTCGGCCGGAATGCGTTCCAGCACTTCTTTCAGCGCCTGCGGCAGGTCGCGCAGCTTGCTCAGCTTCTGGGCGTAGGCGTCCAGTTGCGCCTGGGTCGGCAGCTCGCCGTACAGCAGCAGGTAGGCCACTTCCTCGAACTGCGCGTCGGCCGCCAGTTCGCGGACGTCGTAACCCCGGTAGGTCAGCCCGGCACCGGCCTGGCCCACGGTCGACAAGGCAGTCTGTCCGGCCACCTGGCCACGCAGGCCAGCGCCACTCAATACTTTTGCTTCGGCCATTGCTCTCTCCAATCTTGAATTTGTTAGGGAATCGGCAACTTCATGGGTCGGGGCTCACCCCGACACCGCAGGAACGAAGCGGCTCGCGATGCTGATCGACACACCCCGGTGTATCAGGGGCTGCGCGTTGTCGTTAACGTCCATCGCGGGCAAGCCTCGCTCCTACAAAGGTTGGTTCAGCTTTTCTTCTGGGCGAACAGCGCATCGAGCTTCTGCTCGAAGGCGTGGTAGTCGATGCGGTCGTACAGCTCCATGCGGGTCTGCATGGTGTCGATCACGTTCTGCTGGGTACCGTCGCGACGGATCGCGGTGTAGACGTTTTCCGCCGCCTTGTTCATGGCACGGAACGCCGACAGCGGGTACAGCACCAGGGAAACATCCACGGATTTCAGTTGTTCGGTGGTGTACAGCGGCGTGGCGCCGAACTCGGTGATGTTGGCCAGGATCGGCGCTTTCACCCGGCTGGCGAAGATCTTGTACATCTCCAGCTCAGTGATGGCTTCCGGGAACACCATGTCGGCACCGGCCTCGATGCAGGCGGCGGCGCGGTCCAGGGCCGACTCCAGCCCCTCCACCGCCAGGGCGTCGGTACGGGCCATGATCACGAAGCTGTCGTCGGTGCGGGCATCCACCGCGGCCTTGATACGGTCGACCATTTCCTGCTGGGAGACGATCTCTTTGTTCGGACGATGGCCGCAGCGCTTGGCGCCGACCTGGTCCTCGATGTGAATCGCCGCCGCGCCGAACTTGATCATCGACTTGACGGTGCGCGCCACGTTGAACGCCGACGAACCGAAACCGGTGTCCACGTCCACCAGCAGCGGCAGGTCGCAGACGTCGGTGATGCGGCGCACGTCGGTCAGCACGTCGTCGAGCCCGGTGATGCCCAGGTCCGGCACGCCGAGGGAGCCGGCCGCCACCCCGCCACCGGACAGGTAGATCGCCTTGAACCCGGCGCGCTTGGCCAGCAGCGCATGGTTGGCATTGATGGCGCCGACCACCTGCAACGGTCGTTCGCTGGCGACCGCATCGCGAAAGCGCTGGCCTGGAGTGCTCTTATTATTGGAACTCATGACTCACCTCGTGGAGTGGCTGTCTGCTTGGCGCCGTCCTGGTAATGACGGGCAATGTTGCGTTTGGAAGCGCCGATGTGACGGCGCATCAACAACTCGGCCAGTTCGCCGTCGCGATCGGCAATGGCATCGAGAATCCGGTGGTGCTCGGCGAACGCCTGGTGCGGGCGGTTGGGCGTGGCGGAAAACTGGATGCGGTACATGCGCACCAGCTGGTACAGCTCGCCGCAGAGCATCTGCGTGAGGGTGCGGTTGCCCGCGCCCTGGATGATCCGGTAGTGGAAGTCGAAATCGCCTTCCTGCTGGTAGTAGCCGACCCCGGCCTGGAACGCCGCGTCGCGCTCGTGGGTATCGAGCACCCGGCGCAGCTCGTCGATTTCCTCGTTGGTCATGCGTTCGGCGGCCAGGCGGCAGGCCATGCCTTCCAGGGACTCGCGGATTTCATAAAGCTCGATCAGCTCGGCATGGCTCAGGGACACCACCCGCGCCCCGACATGGGGCACCCGCACCAGCAGGCGCTGGCCTTCCAGGCGGTGGATCGCCTCGCGCAGCGGGCCGCGGCTGATGCCATAGGTGCGCGCCAGTTCCGGCTCGGAAATCTTGCTGCCCGGGGCGATCTCGCCCTTGACGATGGCCGCCTGAATGCGCCTGAAGACGTTTTCGGACAAGGTTTCCGAATCGTCCTGCGTCACGGCGGGGGGATCGAGCTGATCCAGCATATTGTCGACACCTTGAAAATCAATGCGACAAAAACTAGCCAATACAAGCCAACCAGTCAAAGGAAAAATAGATATTGTCGACAATCGTCTAATAACCCTTTGCACCAAACCGGCACAAAAGCCCCCGCCCCGCCGCTGGCGCCATAAAACCAGCATGCTAGAATGCCGCCCGCATTTGCCTGTCACATTAATAAGGCAGCACACGAGGGAGCTTGCGCAGCAATGCCAGTCGCCTTGAACTGAAGAACCCATGCAACGCACCAGGATCTATGAGACTCAAGGCCTTCTCCATACTGTTCTGCCTGCTCGGCCTGCCGGGCCTGAGTGCCGCCGCCGGCAAGACCGTTTACGGTCTGAATGAATACGCCAGACTGTCCGGGATCGACCTGGAAGTCGCCGCCAAGCTCGACACCGGCGCCAAGACCGCCTCCCTCAGCGCCCGCGATATCAAGCGTTTCAAGCGCAATGGCGAGTCCTGGGTACGCTTCTATCTGGCCATCGACGCCGCCCATTCCCACCCCATCGAACGTCCGCTGGCCCGCGTCAGCAAGATCAAGCGCCGCGCCGGCGACTACGACCCCGATGAGGAAAACAACAAGAAGTACACCGCGCGCCCGGTCATCGAGCTGGATATCTGCATGGGCACAGCCCTGCGCAGCATAGAAGTGAACTTGACCGACCGCAGTGCATTCCAATACCCGCTCTTGATCGGCTCCGAAGCGCTCAAGCGCTTCGATGCACTGGTCGACCCCAGTCTTAAATACGCTGCTGGCAAACCTGCCTGCGCCACCGACGCTCATACCGCAGAGTAATTCCAATGCGCTCTCTTACCCTCCATCTGAAAATCCTGATCGCCATCCTGGTGGTGCTGGGCATCTCGATCACGGCCTATCAGATTTTCGTGCTCGGCATCCCGGTGACCGAAGACGCCACCGACGACCTGTGGAACATCGACGCCAAGGTCGAATTCGTCGCCAACGCCAAGGACCCGATCAAGATCCAGATGTTCGTGCCGCCCCTGAGCCGCGACTACGTCAGCCTGAACGAGAGCTTCATTTCCAATAACTACGGGGTGGCGGTGAACCGCGTCGACGGCAACCGCAAGGTCACCTGGTCGGCACGCCGCGCCAAGGGCAACCAGACCCTCTACTACCGCCTGGTCCTGACCAAGCGCTACACCGCGGAAAAAGCCAAGATCAAGGGCCCGACCTTTCGCGACAGCATCGCCGTCGAAGGCCCGGAAAAGATCGCCGCCGAAGCCCTGCTCGCGCCGATCCGCCAGCACTCGGCCGACGTCGAGACCTTCATCAGCGAAGCCATCAAGCGGGTCAACAACAGCAGCGACGACAACGCCAAGATGCTCCTGGCGGGCGATCCGTCGCCGGCGAACAAGGCCAAGATCGTCGACCTGCTGCTGTCCATCGCCCACGTGCCGATGGAAAAGGTCCACACCATCCGCCTGGTGGCCGACCAGCCGCAGGCTCCGGAACTGTGGCTGCGCAGCTTCAACGGTACCGACTGGCTGTACTTCAACCCGGAAACCGGCGAACAGGGCCTGCCCAGCGACCGCCTGTTGTGGTGGATCGGTGACGACAGCCTGATCACCGTCGATGGCGGCAAGAAAGCCACCGTCACCTTCAGCCTGAACAACAGCGAAATGAACGCCATTCGCCTGGCCAAGCTGACCGACGAGAACACCGACGCCAACTTCCTCGAATACTCGCTGTACGGCCTGCCGCTGCAGACCCAGCAGACCTTCATGATCATGGTGATGATCCCGATCGGCGTGCTGGTGATCCTGGTGCTGCGCAACCTGATCGGCCTGCAGACCCTGGGTACCTTCACCCCGGTGCTGATCGCCCTGGCCTTCCGCGAAACCCAGCTGGGCTTCGGCATCGTGCTGTTCACCGTAATCACCGCGCTCGGGCTGTCGCTCAGGTCCTACCTGGAACACCTGAAGCTGCAGATGCTGCCGCGGCTGTCGGTGGTGCTGACCTTCGTCGTGGTGCTGATCGCCGCCATCAGCCTGTTCAGCCACAAGCTCGGCCTGGAACGCGGCCTGTCGGTCGCCCTGTTCCCGATGGTGATCCTGACCATGACCATCGAACGCCTGTCGATCACCTGGGAAGAACGTGGCGCCGGCCACGCGATGAAAGTCGCCATCGGCACGCTGTTCGCCGCCTCCCTGGCCCACCTGATCATGAGCGTGCCGGAGCTGATCTACTTCGTCTTCACCTTCCCGGCGATGCTGCTGATCCTGGTGGGCTTCATGCTGGCGATGGGTCGCTACCGCGGCTACCGCCTGACCGAGCTGATCCGTTTCAAAGCCTTCGTCAAGGCTGATTCGTAATGTTCGGCCTGTGGAAGACCTGGAAGGCCCTGGAAGCCCGGGGCATCATGGGGATCAATCGGCGTAACGCGGACTACGTGCTCAAGTACAACAAGCGCAGCCTGTACCCGATCGTCGACGACAAGATCATCACCAAGGAACGCGCGATCAAGGCCGGCATCCATGTGCCGGAACTGTATGGCGTGATCTCCACCGAGAAGGAAATCGACAAGCTCGGCGAGATCATCGGCGGGCGCAACGACTTCGTGATCAAGCCGGCGCAAGGCGCCGGCGGCGACGGCATCATCGTGATCGCCGACCGTTTCGAGGGTCGCTACCGCACGGTGTCGGGCAAGATCATCAGTCATGAAGAAATCGAGCACCACATCTCCAGCATCCTCACCGGCCTCTATTCCCTGGGCGGCCACCGTGACCGGGCGCTGATCGAATACCGGGTGACCCCGGACCAGATCTTCAAGAGCATCAGCTACGAAGGCGTGCCGGACATCCGCATCATCGTGCTCATGGGCTACCCGGTGATGGCCATGCTGCGCCTGCCGACCCGCCAGTCCGGCGGCAAGGCCAACCTGCACCAGGGCGCCATCGGCGTCGGTGTCGACCTGGCTACCGGCCTGACCCTGCGCGGTACCTGGCTGAACAACATCATCGCCAAGCACCCGGACACCACCAACGCGGTGGACGGCGTGCAGCTGCCCTACTGGGACGGCTTCATGAAGCTGGCGGCCGGCTGCTACGAGCTGTGCGGCCTGGGCTACATCGGGGTCGACATGGTGCTGGACCAGGAAAAGGGCCCGCTGATCCTCGAGCTCAACGCCCGCCCCGGCCTGAACATCCAGATCGCCAACGACTGCGGCCTGACCCAGCGCACCCACGCGGTCGAAGCGCACCTGGCAGAGCTGAAAGCCCGCGGCATCAGCGAAACCGTCGAGCAGCGCGTGCAGTTTGCCCAGGATCTGTTCGGCCATATCCCGGCGGTGGAAGGCTGATCCACGGCATTGACCTGTAGCCGCTGCCGCAGGCTGCGATCGGCCGGCACGGCCGTGGCGTCCTTATGGGCGCTGGAAGACCTTCGGTCTTATCGCAGCCTGCGGCAGCGGCTACAGTGCGATGCGTCGTAAACCGGGCAATCCCCGACATCCCCACTAGGAGCAAATCCTTGAGGGGACTACAATCGCCAGCCGCGCTCCTCCGATGGCTGATCCGCCCCGCATGTCGACCTGCTCCGTACACCCGCTGCCCTATCGCCCCAACCCCGCCGAGTATTTCGCGGCGATCCGTCATGCCCCTGGCGCCGTCCTGCTCGACAGCGGCCGGCCCAGTGCCGAGCGCGGCCGCTACGACCTGCTCAGCGCCTGGCCACGGGCCCAGCTGGCCGTCCTCAAGGACGAAAGCGGCGAAGATTTCCTGCAACGCCTGCGGCTCAATCTGGATCAGCTGGGCCAGGCGGCGATCCCCGCGCCTTACCAGCTGCCTTTTGCCGGCGGGCTGATCGGCTACCTGAGCTACGACTTCGGACGCCACCTGGAACGCCTGCCCAGCCAGGCCCTGGATGACCTGCAACTGCCCGATGCGCGCTTCGGCCTCTACGACTGGGCGCTGATCAGCGACCATCAGCAGTGCACCAGCCAACTGGTGTTCCACCCGGCCGTCGTCGCCGCCGAACGCCAGCGCCTGATCGCCCTGTTCAGCCAGGTGCCGGCCAGCACCGACGGCAGCTTCAAACTCAGCGGGCCGATGCGCCCCGACCTCAGCGCCGCGCAGTATCAACAGGCGTTCGAGCGTATCCAGGCGTACATCCAGGCCGGCGACTGCTATCAGGTCAACTTCGCCCAACGCTTTCGCGCGCCCTGCGTCGGCGATCCGTGGGCTGCCTACTGCGCGCTGCGCGCGGCCTGCCCCACGCCTTTTTCCGGGTTCCAGAGCCTGCCGGAAGGTGGCGCGGTGCTGAGCCTGTCGCCGGAGCGCTTCGTGCGGATCAGTGAGCGCCAGGTGGAAACCCGGCCGATCAAGGGCACCCGCCCACGCAGCCAGGATGCCGCCGAAGACGCGGCGAACGCCGCCGAGCTGCTGGCCAGCCCCAAGGACCGCGCGGAAAACCTGATGATCGTCGACCTGCTGCGCAACGACCTGGGCCGCACCTGCCGCATCGGCTCGGTGCGGGTGCCGGAGCTGTTCAGCCTGGAAAGCTACCCGAATGTGCATCACCTGGTGAGTAGCGTCACCGGCGAGCTGGCGGACGACAAGGACGCACTGGACCTGATCGCCGGCAGCTTCCCTGGCGGCTCGATCACCGGCGCGCCGAAGATCCGCGCCATGCAGATCATCGACGAGCTGGAGCCGACCCGGCGCGGGCTGTATTGCGGTTCGTTGCTGTACCTGGATGTGCGGGGCGAGATGGACAGCTCGATCGCCATCCGCAGCCTGCTGGTCAAGGACGGGCAGGTCTGCTGCTGGGGCGGTGGCGGGATTGTCGCGGACTCGGACTGGCAGGCCGAGTATCAGGAGTCCATCACCAAGGTGAAGGTGCTGCTGGAGACCTTGCAGAGCCTTTAAAGGCATCGTGGGCAAGTCGGATCGCCGCGCGCTCGCTCCTACGGGTCAATGTCGTTCACGGCAATGCGGCACGACGCGGCCTGTAGGAGCGAGGCTTGCCCGCGATAGCTGCGCCGCGAACCTACAGGCTCAACTCGCGGTTCGATGCCTTGAGGAACTCGTGCTTCAGCTCGGCAAAGCTGTGCACCGCCGGGAACTGCGGGAACTCGCGAATCACGTTGTCCGGGGCATGGAACAGAATCCCGGCATCGGCCTCGCCGAGCATACTGGTGTCGTTGTACGAATCCCCCGCCGCGATCACCCGGTAGTACAGGCTCTTGAAGGCCAGCACTGACTGGCGCTTGGGGTCTTTCTGGCGCAGCTGGTAACCGGTCACCCGGCCGCTGTCGTCGGTGACCAGGCGATGGCACAGCAGCGTGGGGAAGCCCAGCTGGCGCATCAGCGGCTGGGAAAACTCATAGAAGGTGTCGGACAGAATCACCACCTGGAAACGCTCGCGCAGCCAGTCGACGAACTCGATGGCGCCGTCCAGCGGCTTGAGGGTGGCGATCACTTCCTGAATGTCCGAGAGCTTCAGGCCGTGCTCGTCGAGAATCCGCAGGCGCTGTTTCATCAACACATCGTAATCGGGGATATCCCGGGTGGTCGCCTTGAGGGATTCAATCCCGGTTTTTTCGGCAAAGGCGATCCAGATTTCCGGGACCAGTACACCTTCCAGGTCGAGACAGGCAATTTCCACGAGACACTCCCATTTGTATTGGTTATTCGAGCGAGCAAAAGGACTGCCGAACTCTAGCGATTCGCCCCAGCCCACGCAACGCAAGGAGCGCGCCAGCCGGGGGCGGATTTTGTTACCATCGCCAGTATCTAGAGCGCTCAGCGCCACCGACCTGTAGGAAACCGCCCTGATGAGCCCATCGTTCAATGTCGCTGAACTCGCCGCGACCTATGCCCAAAAATCCGCCCAGGACATTCTCAAGCTGGCCTTTGCCGAGTTTGGCGATGACCTGTGGATCTCTTTCAGTGGTGCCGAGGATGTGGTGCTGGTGGACATGGCCTGGAAGCTGAACAAGAACGTCAAGGTCTTCAGCCTCGACACCGGTCGCCTGCACCCGGAAACCTATCGTTTCATCGAGCAGGTACGCGAGCACTACAAGATCGACATCGAAGTGGTTTCGCCGGACCACGCCAAGCTCGATCCTTTCGTCAAGGAGAAAGGCCTGTTCAGCTTCTACAAGGACGGCCACGGCGAGTGCTGCGGCATCCGCAAGATCGAACCGCTGCGCCGCAAGCTGTCCACCGTCAGCGCCTGGGCCACCGGCCAGCGTCGCGACCAGAGCCCGGGCACCCGCAGCCAGGTGGCGGTACTGGAGATCGATAGCGCCTTCTCCACCCCGGAACGCACCCTGTACAAGTTCAACCCGCTGGCGCAGATGACCAGCGAAGAGATCTGGGGTTACATCCGCATGCTCGAACTGCCGTACAACAGCCTGCACGAGCGTGGCTTCATCAGCATCGGCTGCGAGCCTTGCACCCGCCCAGTGCTGCCGAACCAGCACGAGCGCGAAGGCCGCTGGTGGTGGGAAGAAGCCACGCAGAAGGAATGCGGCCTGCACGCCGGCAATATCATCAGCAAGGGCTAAAGCCCCCGATTCCTCTTTCCTCTGGTCTGTCGGAGTGAAGCCTGCTCGCGAAGCGGTGTGCCAGGTACGCCGTCTCGCGAGCAAGCTTCGCTCCTACAGAAGCCCTCCTCCCGGCAAAAATCTTGTACACACAAGTGTCACCACAGGTGCCATTTTTGTGTGCACTTTATGCCTCGACGCCCCAAAAGGTTACACCCCTCTCCCTGGGCCGTCCTCCATCGCGCTTACACCCCATCCCCTCGAAAATAAATACCTGTTCGAACGGTCAATTTATAATTTCGTAGTTTCAGTTACTTAGAAATCATTAAGAACAAACCGAAATTATCAGTCGCTTGCTTAGATTGGGTTCTGGCACGGAAGTGGCTTAAGTCGCTTCGCATCTTGTATACAACTTAAATAAAAAATACATACACTTTATATCCGCAAGCCGGGTTCCCGAATCCGCCTGCAGATGCCCAGAACCCAGTGATTCCCGGACCCCAGCCGAAGACTGCCGAGCCTTGCGCTCAAGCACAGTCAGCGCAGGTCCGCGATCAGGAGCCTGCCGGAATGCGTACAAGCCTTGCCAACAACATCGCACTGGATTTGCCCTCCTCCCACACCCACCTCGGCCCCGGCACCGCCGCCACGGTCGACCTCAGCCCACGCCTGCACAACCGCGACCTGGCGCCGACCAAGGTCGAAGGCCGGCGCTGGGGTGGATACAGCATCTTTGCCCTGTGGACCAACGACGTGCACAACATCGCCAATTACTCCTTCGCCATCGGCCTGTACGCCCTGGGCCTGGGCGGCTGGCAGATCCTCCTGTCCCTGGGGATCGGCGCGGCGCTGGTGTACTTCTTCATGAATCTGTCCGGCTATATGGGCCAGAAGACCGGCGTGCCCTTCCCGGTGATCAGCCGTATCAGCTTCGGCATCCATGGCGCGCAGATTCCGGCGCTGATCCGCGCGGTGATCGCCATCGCCTGGTTCGGCATCCAGACGTACCTGGCCTCGGTGGTGTTCCGGGTCTTGCTCACGGCCATCCACCCCGGCTTCGCCGACTACGACCACAACTCGATCCTCGGCCTGTCGAGCCTGGGCTGGGTGTGTTTCGTGGCGATCTGGCTGGCCCAGCTGGCAATCCTCGCCTATGGCATGGAAATGGTCCGGCGTTACGAAGCCTTCGCCGGCCCGGTGATCCTGGTGACCGTTGCCGCCCTCGCCGCCTGGATGTTCACCCAGGCCGAAGCCAGCATCGCCTGGTCGATCCGCGAGCCCTTGAGCGGTGGCGAGATGTGGCGCCAGATCTTCGCTGGCGGCGCGCTGTGGCTGGCGATCTACGGCACGCTGATCCTCAACTTCTGCGACTTCGCCCGCTCCTCGCCCTGCCGTCGGACTATCAAGGTCGGCAACTTCTGGGGGCTGCCGGTGAACATCCTGGTGTTCGCGGCCATCACCGTCTTGCTCTGCGGCGCGCAGTTCCAGATCAACGGCAGGATCATCGAAAGCCCGACCGAAATCATCGCCTCGATCCCCAACACCTTCTTTCTGGTGCTCGGTTGCCTGGCGTTCCTGATCGTCACCGTGGCGGTGAACATCATGGCGAACTTCGTCGCCCCGGCCTTCGTGCTCAGCAACCTGGCGCCGAAATACCTGACCTTTCGCCGCGCCGGGCTGATCAGCGCGACCCTCGCGGTGCTGATCCTGCCGTGGAATCTCTACAACAGCCCGCTGGTGATCGTGTACTTCCTGTCCGGGCTCGGCGCCCTGCTGGGGCCGCTGTACGGGGTGATCATGGTCGACTACTGGTTGCTGCGCAAAGGCCGGATCAACGTGCCCGAGCTGTACAGCGAGAACCCGCAAGGCGCGTATTTCTACAGCCGCGGGGTCAACCTGCGGGCGGTGGCGGCGTTCATTCCGTCGGCGCTGATCGCCATTGTCCTGGCCCTGGTGCCGGGGTTTGCCAGCGTCTCGCCCTTCTCCTGGCTGATCGGCGCCGGCATTGCCGGCCTGCTGTACCTGATCATCGCCAAACGCCAGCCGCACTATGCGGATGTCAGCGGCGAATCCATCGCAGTCGACAACGTCTGCCACTAACCTTGAACGGCCCGCGTGCGGCGGGCCCCGAATGCCTCATCGATAAGGACAGCCCATGCGAATTCTCGTGGTCAACGTCAACACCACCGACTCCATCACCCAGGCCATCGCCCGCCAGGCCCAGGCCGTGGCCGCGCCCGGCACTGAAATCATCGGCCTGACCCCACACTTCGGCGCCGACTCCATCGAAGGCAACTTCGAAAGCTACCTGGCCGCCATCGCCGTCATGGACCGCGTGCTGTCCTACGACCAGCCCTACGACGCGGTGATCCAGGCCGGTTATGGCGAGCATGGCCGCGAAGGCCTGCAGGAACTGCTCAATGTGCCGGTGGTGGACATCACCGACGCCGGCGCCAGCACCGCGATGTTCCTCGGCCATGCCTACTCGGTGGTGACCACCCTGGATCGCACCGTACCGCTGATCGAGGATCGCCTGAAACTCTCCGGCCTGTACGACCGTTGCGCCTCGGTACGCGCCAGCGGGCTGGCGGTGCTGGAGCTGGAACAGGACCCGGCGCGCGCCGTGGAAGCCATCGTGCGCCAGGCCGAGCTGGCGGTCAGCGAAGACAAGGCCGAGGTGATCTGCCTGGGCTGCGGCGGCATGGCCGGCCTGGACGAGCAGATCCGCCAGCGCACCGGCGTGCCGGTGGTGGACGGCGTGACCGCGGCGGTGACCATCGCCGAATCCCTGGTGCGCCTGGGGCTGTCCACCTCCAAGGTGCGCACCTACGCTACGCCGCGGCCGAAGGCCATCATCGGCTGGCCAGGGCGCTTCGGGCGCTGAATCGGCGCTTTCGTCGAGGACCTATCGCGAGCAAGCTCGCTCCTACAGGAAGCGGGTTTGCGCGCTTCTTCAAACCGCGCTGAAGCGTTGCTCCAGGCCCAGCACGGCGAACTGTTCGATCACGAAGTCGACGAAGGCCCGGGTCTTGCCCGGCAAGAGTTTGTGCTCGGCGTAGTAGATCGAGATGTTGCCGTCGTCGACGTACCAGTCCGGCAATACCCGCTGCAGGGTACCGGCATTCAGATAACCGACGGCGAACGGCATGCTCACCAACGCCACCCCCAGGCCCTGGGCGGCGCTGGCGCAGGCCGCTTCCGAATCGCTCATGGTCATCCGCGCCTTCAGGTTCAGCGGGCTTTGCTGCCGGGTGCGACTGGTCAGGGCCCAGGAACGTATCCGCCCGGTCTGCGGCGAGCGGATCAGGATGCCTTCGCAATGCTGCAAATCCTCGGGCTGTTCGATCGCCGCGCAGCGCGCCAGGTACTCCGGCGAGGCCACCAGGATGCGGTGAGCCGGGCTCAGCCGTCGCGCCACCACCCCTTGAGGCAGTTCGAAGCCGCCGCCGATCGCCGCGTCGAAGCCCTGGCCGATCAGGTCCACCTGGCGATTATCGAAATGCCAGTCCGGGCTGATCTCCGGGAAACGCCGCAGGAATTCGCCGAGCATGGGCACGATGTACAGCCGCCCGAACACCGTGCCCATGCTGACTTTAAGGGTGCCCGCCGGGCGCCCTTCGGCGCTGGCCAGGTTGGCCACGGCGTTCTGGATGGTGTACAGGCTGGCGCTGACCTCATCGAGAAACAGCTTGCCGGCCTCGGTCAGGGTCAGGCGGCGGGTGCTGCGCTGAAACAGCCTGACCCCAAGCCGGGCCTCGAGCTTGGCCACGCTTTTACCCACTGCGGCGGGGGTCAGGCTCAAGCGCCGCGCGGCTTCGGCAAAACTGCCGACTTCGGCGCTGCGCACGAAGCATTCGATGCTGCTGAAGGTTTCCATGGCGCCTCACTCTAAACTTCTGGTTTATACAGACTAGAGCGATTCCTATCTACACAGCACCTAATCCGAGGTCGATACTCGACTCCAACCACAAGGCAGCCCGCCTTGGACTTTTGGAGAACGACATGACCACCCAATCCCTCAGCGGCAAAGTAGCCTTGGTTCAAGGCGGTTCCCGCGGCATCGGCGCCGCCATCGTGCAACGCCTGGCAGCCGAAGGCGCCGCTGTCGCCTTCACCTACGTCAGCTCCACTGCCAAGGCCCAGGCCTTGCAGGACAGCATCACCCAGGCCGGTGGCAAGGCCCTGGCGATCCTCGCCGACAGCGCCGATGCCGCGGCCATCCGCCAGGCGGTCGACAGCACGGTCGAAACCTTTGGCCGCCTGGACATCCTGGTCAACAACGCCGGCGTCCTGGCCGTCGGCCCGCTGGAAGACTTCAAGCTGGAAGACTTCGACCGGACCCTGGCCATCAACATTCGCAGCGTGTTCGTCGCCACCCAGGAAGCAGCCCGGCACATGGGCGAAGGCTCGCGCATCATCAACATCGGCAGCACCAATGCCGAACGCATGCCTTTTGCCGGCGGCGGCACCTACGCCATGAGCAAGTCGGCCCTGGTCGGCCTGACCAAAGGCCTGTCCCGCGACCTCGGCCCACGGGGCATCACCATCAACAACGTGCAGCCCGGCCCGGTCGATACCGACATGAACCCGGCCCACGGCGACTTCGCCGAAAGCCTGATCCCGCTGATGGCCATCGGGCGCTACGGCCACGCGGAAGAAATCGCCAGCTTCGTGGCTTACCTGGCCGGACCGGAAGCGGGTTACATCACCGGGGCCAGCCTGAGCATCGATGGTGGCTTCAGCGCCTGATTCCTGCGCCCATGAAAAACGCCGGGGCACCTTCATCAGGTGGCCCGGCGTTTTTTGTAGGGGCTGTCGCAGGCTGCGATAAGCCCGATAGGGCTTCAAGAACGGCGCCTCCTGCGGAGTCGATCGCAGCCTGCGGCAGCGGCTACAGGTTCAGCTCCATTGCAGCAGCGGCAAGCCACAGGCCGCCGGCTGGAACCCCTTCAACGAACGCAGAATGGCATCGGCATGGGCGTACTTGGCGTCCGCCATCGCCGGGTCGGGAATGGCGATCGCGGTCATCCCCGCCGCTTTCGCCGCGGTGACACCGAAGGGCGAATCCTCGAACACCAGGCAATCCTCGGGAGCAACGCCCAGGCGCCGCGCGGCGGTCAGGAAGATATCCGGCGCCGGCTTGGCCGCGCCCACTTCCGGGTCGTCGGCGGTGACTATGGTGTCGAACAGCGCGAACCAGTCGCCGTGCAAGGTGGTTTTCTGGGCGAAAGACTGGCGCGAAGAACTGGTGCCCACAGCGATCGGCACGTTATTGGCCTTGAGGTGCTGCACCAGCTCCTGCGCCCCCGGCATCGCCAGCGCGCGGGGGAAACGCTCGCGCATCAGCGGCTCGCGAATCACCAGGAACTCCTCCGGCGTGATCGGCAGGTCCAGGGCTTCGACCACATAGCGGGCCAGGTCCGCGGCGCCACGGCCGATGATGTTCTGCTTGACCGTCCAATCGAAGGTGCGACCGTAACGATCGGCGATCAGCTGGGTCACCTCGGTGTAGATGCCTTCGGTGTCCAGCAGCAAACCGTCCATATCGAAAATCACGGCCTTGATCGGGCCCACATCATTCAACTGTGCATTCATCGCATCTGATCCGTTAACAAAAAACATCCCGGGGAGCGGCTCAGGTACGGCCAGTTTTTTGCCCGATTAAAGGGTTCAGCAGCATAGCCGCGGCGGATGACAGGGAGCAACCTCAGGCCAGCGCGCAAGCAGACAAAAGCCCGGACAGGCCGGGCTCGATGGTCTCGGCGAATGAATAAAGCAAGCTAGCGCCCCGCGCGTCCGCTGCCGCCTCCGGGACCGCCGGTGCCGCCACCCGCGCTGCCGGTTCCACCGCCGGCACCGCCGCCGCCCATGATGGAACCATTGACGCCGGTGGAGCCCATGCCGCCGCCCTGGCCGGAAGAGCCGCGCGCATTGTCGGCTCGGGAACGGCTGTTCGTGACACCTACACCATTCCCGCCCAGAGCCCCAGGTCGCAGCATCAGATCGCTGCCGGAACCGCCCTCGAAAGAGCGCCCGGAAGGATGGGTTGGAGCCCGTCCGTCAGCGGATTCTGCCAGGCTGGAGAAGAAGAAAATCGACACCAGGGCGACCAGCACCAGGCTCAGCAGTTTTGCCCGGCTCACGACGAGCCTCCCGGGGCGGTGCGACGCTTGCCCCTGGCCGCCTTGCGCTGCGGCTTGGGTCGAGACAACTCCTGCTCGGCGTTGGCGTCCGGGAGGATCTGCTCGGGAGTCAGCGCATCCGTGGGGGACGGCAGCGGATATTCGGGCGTTTCATCCCGGTCGAGATGTTTCGGATCATGCTTCATATGTACCTCACACCGGTCATGCCGGCGTGCAGGAAGCAGACTTCACGGGCGTTTTTCCTCCGACTCGCCTGCCTCATCGTCATCGCTCAGTGGCACCAGGGCGTCATCCATCAGCGAGCCCGGGTCTTCATTGCCCGGATCGTTGACCAGGGGCACGCCCGAGGCATCGTCTTCTTTCTTGTCAGCCGTTTCCGGAGTCATGGCAAACCTCGTCGACACAGTGTGTCCATCATTGAATTCGAGGGGCTGGAGCGATATTCGTTCCCATAAAAAAGCCCGGCACAAGGCCGGGCTTTTTGCGCACTGCAGCAGAATCAGTCGTGCTTGTGCTTGTGTTTATTCTTGTGCTTCCTGCCGCCGGAGTGATGGTCATCGTCACCCATGCTGCTGCCCAAGGCACCACCGGCCGCGCCACCCAGGCCTGCACCGATGGTCGAGCCCGTTTTGCCGCCCAGCTTGTTGCCGATCACCGAACCGCCGGCCGAACCCAGACCGCCACCGATGGCCGCCTCGGTACGGCTGCCTTTACGGGCACCGACCGCACTGCCGGCAGCGCCGCCAATACCCGCACCCACCGCGGCACCGGTGCTGCCGCCAATCTGTTGTCCAACCACGTTGCCCAGCGCGCCACCCAAACCGCCGCCGACCGCAGCAGTGCCATCACCGGCGGCCATCGCACCTTGAGCAGCCAGAAGCCCCAAAACCAGAGCAGGCAGTGTTAAACGCATGATGTAAACCTCGAAAAAGATGCTGGAGAGTCATTCTATAGCGGTGTCTGACTAAAGCTGAGCGGCGACAGCGCAACGCTGTAATCCTTTTAGTCAAAGTGTTGGACCGTTTTTGCGCAAAGAGTTTTCACCCAGGCAAAAAAAAGCCCGCTGGGGAGACGGGCTAATAGGATTTGCTTTAACGGATGAGTTGAGCCTACGCAGTCGCTTGTGAATAAATTGTGAAAACCCCGCGACCTTGTGCAACGGATAAGACGAAAGGTCCAACTTCATTCAAATCGACCGCGGCGGCCCATTGTTCAGGTAACAAAAACCCCGCCCGGAAGCGGGGTCGTTCGGTATGAAGGCTACCTTCTCTTAGGAAGCGCCGCTTTCGGGAAAAACTTTGTCTGGGTCACCCTGGGTAACGCACTGGTCCTGGTCTTGCCTGCCGATGCCTTGATCGGTGGCTCGCTGTCGAACGCTGCCTGACCGCAGCGCACCAGGTTGTTGATTGGGAACTCATCCCCGTTGTCCTCGATATAAGGATCGCTCATCTCCCTGCTCCCTCCAACAACCGGTCGATACCGGCAAGCACCTGACTGCCTAGAAAATATCGACCGTCACGGCGTTTCAGACTAGACGGTCATTTACGGACTTACAGTTCACAGGAGAAAAGACCGACGAATGGCCCAAACTGGGATTCTTCGTCCAAGGGAGTGGATCGTCGTTGAAAAAGGAGCTGATGGCCTGCATCAGCTCCTTTGCGACTGCCTTTCGCCTAGACCTTACGAGCGTAGTTGCTGGCCCCGAACCAGTCGACCACCACCACGGTTTCATCCCCCACCACCCAGGCGTCATGACCTTTAGGCAGGGAGGTGATATCGCCCGGTCCAGCGATGATTTCAGTGCCGTCATCCATCAGGATCGCCAGCTTGCCGGCCACGTGATACTGAAAGTGCGGCGCCTGGCAACTGGGGGTCTGCGCCAGCGGCCGGATATCGTTCGACCAGCGCCAGCCCGGCTTGAACGTGAAGCGCCCCACTTCGCATTGACCGATCTTCAGAATCTCTGCCTTGCCATTGGAAAACTCGCGGGTCTCATCCGGTTCGGAGAAGGATTTGTGCTCGGTGACCTGTTCGTGCGTGGACATGATCGTGCCCTCGATTGAGTAGCTGCAAAGCCTGTCGGCGCCGGCAACATCGCCCCACGCTCGCAGACCGCCAGCATCGCCCCACTCGATGCGCATGACCATTCTAGACCTGAAAGCGTGGGGTGCCCGGGACAAACGCTAAACGTAAGGTTGCCCACCAAAGCCCCGAGGCAGACGCTGCAAGCCCGCCATGGCCGTCAGCCGCTGGGTCCAGGCTGCACGCCAATCGCCCGTGTGCGCAGCCTTCGCTTTGCGCGCCGCTCGACGTGCCGCATTGCGCTGATTCTTGCGGGCTTCCTTGAACACCTCGGTATTGCGGCAACTGCGGCATTTGACCCGCGCCGGCTCGGTGCTGGACATGAGATTGGAACCCTTGTGGCCGCAGGCCAGATGCCCGGCGACCTTGAAGTGAATGACCATTGCGCGTCTCCTCGTAGCCAGTACGGGGCACAGAAAACCGCACGCTGATGCCCGCCTGATATCGGCGGAAACCTCACCTTCAAGGTGACCGGGCCGCCAGGCTTCGCAGGGGTAACAAAGCCAAAGACCACTCAGGTATCCAGCGTGATCGATACCTCGCTGGAGCAGCCTTGGCTGTTGCGAACTCGTAATGATTTTGACCGTGGCGAGGAAACGGCGTTCAGCAAAGAAACCGCTCGCCAACGGCTGCGACAAACAGGCCCCAGAAAGCACAAAACCCCTGACTTCTCGAGGAAATCAGGGGTTTTGCGTCGATCGAATATGGCGGTTGAGGAGGGATTCGAACCCTCGATACAGTTTCCTGTATACACACTTTCCAGGCGTGCTCCTTAAGCCACTCGGACACCCAACCGTGTCTCGTCAAACCGATTCAGTCTGTCGAGGCGCGCTAATGTAGTCGAAAGCTTTTCTGATGGCAAAGGTTTTTTTCAGAATTTTCATGCGCTTAAGACATTTCTCTGGATTCCGGCACTTCGACGACATCAGCGTCATGGCAAACCGGCCAATCTCTGGCCTGGCTGGCAGCTATATAGCAGAGCCGATACGCGCCCCAGGTGGCCGGCTACGCTTGTCAGGCCAGAAAGGGCTGACTCGCCAGTCAGTCACAGCGCTTTACCTGACCTGTGACCGTGGGTAACGTCTGCCCCACTTCAATACAAGGAATTGCGTCATGAGTGAGTTGATTTCTTACCACCTCGAAGACGGTATCGCGACCCTGACCTTGAGCAATGGCAAGGTCAATGCCATTTCCCCGGACGTGATTGCCGCCTTCAATGCCGCGCTGGACCAGGCCATCACCGATCGCGCGGTGGTGATCATCACCGGGCAGCCCGGCATTCTGTCGGGCGGCTACGACCTGAAGGTGATGACCGCCGGCCCCAAGGAAGCCGTGAGCCTGGTGACTTCGGGTTCGACCCTGGCCCGCCGCCTGCTGTCGCACCCCTTCCCCGTCATCGTCGCCTGCCCTGGGCACGCCGTGGCCAAGGGTGCGTTCCTGCTGCTGTCGGCGGACTACCGCATCGGCGTCGAAGGTCCGTTCAGCATCGGCCTGAACGAAGTACAGATCGGCATGACCATGCACCACGCCGGCATCGAGCTGGCCCGTGACCGTCTAAGCAAATCCGCGCTGCACCGCTCGGTGATCAATGGCGAGATGTTCGACCCGCAAGGCGCGGTGGATGCCGGCTTCCTCGACAAGGTGGTAAGCGCCGAGGAGCTGCAAGGCGCCGCCCTGGCCGCCGCGCGCCAACTGAAGAAGATCAACATGACCGCCCACAAGAACACCAAGCTGAAAGTGCGCAAGGCGCTGCTGGAAGCGCTGGACAACGCGATCATCCTCGATCAGGAACACCTGGGCTGAAGCTTGAGCCCATCGCATACCAGCCCGGCCCTGCGTCGGGCTTTTTTATGCCCGCAGCGCGAGAAAGACCGGCGCGATGCTCTAGCCCGCCACTGAGCAAAGAGTTGGAAACATGCGCTTAAACATCGGCCATCTTCCCCTTCTATACAGGTAATTGCCGAAAACAGTGCACATCCGTACACTGCGCCACCTTTTGTCCCCGGTGGGCCTGTAGATGCTGTATCTGTTTCGTATGTTATTGATGGGCCTGCATTTTATTGCAGCGGGGATTCTCGGCGTGGTGCTGGGGCTGTGCCGCCCGTTCAACCCGGATAACAGCCGCCTGTGCGCGCGCCTGTATGCCTTGCCTGCCATGTGCATTCTGCGCCTGCGGGTCAAGGCCGAAGTCGGGCCGCTGATGGACAAGCCCAAGAGCTGCGTGATCATCGCCAACCACCAGTCCAACTACGACCTCTTCGTGTTCGGCAACGTGGTGCCCCAGCGCACCGTGTGCATCGGCAAAAAGAGCCTGAAGTGGGTGCCGCTGTTCGGCCAGCTGTTCTGGCTGGCGGGCAACGTGCTGATCGACCGCGGCAACGCGCACAAGGCGCGTCGCTCGATGCTGACCACCACCCATACCCTGCAACACAAGGACACCTCGATCTGGGTGTTCCCGGAAGGCACCCGCAACCTCGGTGAAGACCTGCTGCCGTTCAAGAAAGGCGCCTTCCAGATGGCCATCGCCGCCGGCGTGCCGATCGTCCCGGTGTGCGCCAGCAGCTATATCCGCCACATGCGCCTCAACCGCTGGCACAGCGGCAGGATCCTGATCCGTTCGCTGCCGGCGATTCCCACCGCCGGGCTGAGCCTGGACGACATGCCAAGGCTGATCGAGCAATGCCGCGAACAGATGCGCGAGTGCATCGAATCGATGGACCGCCAGCTACAGACCGCCTGAAAACAGCCCGCCGCGTGCGGGCTTTTTTATTGCCGGCGAACTCCGCCCAGCAGGCTGACTCTGATCAGTCATGGGGCTAAGCTGCACGGAGTCTCACTCCTCATTTCGATAAGAAGAAGCGAACAGGAACCATGGGTAGAGTTGTTGCCGCCGCTGTCTACAGCGCAGGTAAAAAAGTCACTGATATCACCCTCGACGAAGGTGCAGCCTGGGCTGCCAAACCCGGGCACTTCGTCTGGATTGGCCTCGAAGAACCCAACGCCCAGGAACTGGCCAATCTGCAACGCCAGTTCAACCTGCACGAACTGGCCATCGAGGACGCCCTGGAAAAACACAGCCGGCCGAAACTCGAAACCTTCGGCGACGCGCTGTTTATCGTCACCTACTCGCCCGTGCGCGAAAACGGCAAGCTGGAATTCATCGAGACCCACATCTTTGCCGGCAACGGCTACATCATCACTGCCCGCAACGGCCATTCCAAATCCTATGCGTTCGTCCGCCAGCGCTGCGAGGCACGACCGTTGCTGCTCGAGCACGGCGAAGACTTCGTGCTCTACGCGCTGCTGGATTTCGTCACCGAGAATTACCAGCCGGTCAGCGAAGCGATCCATGCCGAGATCGACGCGCTGGAGCACAGCGTGTTGTGCAGCTCGCTCAACGAGAGAGATATCCAGCACCTTCACAGCCTGCGCCGCGATGTGCTGCGCCTGCGCCGCTATGTGGCGCCCATGGTGGAGATCAGCGAAGAGCTGCAGAAGCTCAGCTTCCCCTTTATCGACAAGAACATGCGCCCGTACTTTCGCGACGTGCAGATCCACGTCACCCGGCAGATGGAAGACCTGGCGACCCTGCGCGATATCGCCAGCCAGACCATCGAGATTGGCGTGCTGCTGGAGGCCTCGCGACAAAGCGTGGTGCAACGCAAATTCGCCGCCTGGGCGGCGATCCTGGCGTTCCCGACCGCTGTGGCCGGGATCTACGGCATGAACTTCGACAACATGCCGGAGCTGAAGCTGCACTATGGCTACTTCGGCGTGCTGGCGTTCCTGGTGCTGGGCTGTACCGGGTTGTGGGCGAGCTTCAAGCGCTCGGGGTGGCTCTGACAGCGGAGCCGGGCAGGACGCTCCTACAAGGGCCTTGAGGCCTTTGTAGAAGCGAGCCGGCTGGCGATGCGGCTATGGATTCAAACCGACCCGGCCTGCGGCTTGTGCGCGACAAAACGCATCATCCACTCGGCAACGGTGCTGCCGTGATGATCCCGGTCCAGGCTGGCGATGCCCTTTTGATAGACCTGCTCGCCCAGGTGCTGCTGGCGCAGGTCCAGCAAGGCCCGCGAATAGTCGTGGATGAACTCCGGGTGGCCCTGGAAGCACAGCACCTGGTCATTGATGTGATAGGCCGCGAACGGGCAGAAATCGCTGGAAGCGATGACCGTGGCGTTTTCCGGCAAGGCGGTCACCTGGTCCTGGTGGCTGATCAGCAGCGTCAGCTCCTCCACCACAGGGCTCATCCACGGCGCCTTGGCCGCCAGCTTGTAGTTGTGGGTACCCACGCCCCAGCCCTGGGTCGCGCGTTCGCTCTTGCCGCCCAGCAGCAACGCCAGCAGTTGATGGCCAAAACAGATGCCCAGCAGTTTATCGCCGCGCTTATAACGCTCCAGCAGGTAAGTCTTGAGGGTTTGAATCCAGGGGTCGGTACCGAAGGAGTCGGCCTTGCTCCCCGTGACCAGGTAGGCGTCGAAGCTTTGGTCGTCGCTCGGGTAGTGGCCCTGCATCACGTTGTAGACGGTAAATTCGGCAGCGATTGGCTGCTGTGAGAACAGGCGCTGAAACATCTGCCCGTAACCCTGATATTGATCGACCAATTCTGGACGCAGGATGTCGGTTTCCAGAATGCAGATGCGTAGCGACATAAAAAATACCTGACACGTGATGGGAATAATGAACACCCCAGAGCCTGCCTTGAAACGCCCGACCAAGGCAAGCCCCGCGATGCATCACTTTAATCCCTTCAGCCTCAGAACAACTGGCCCTTGGCGGCCTTCTCCAACAGTAGCGCCGGCGGCGCGAAACGCTCGCCATATTGCTCGGCCAGGTACTGGGCACGGGCGATAAAGTCCCTCAGGCCGTACTGGTTGATGAACTGCAAGGCCCCGCCGGTCCAGGCCGCGAAGCCGATACCGAAGATCGAGCCGATATTGGCATCGGCCGTCGAGCGCAATACGCCCTCCTCCACACAACGCACGGTTTCGATGGCCTGCACGAACAACAGGCGATCGCGCACGTCCTGTGGCGAAATCTGCCCGTCGGCTTTCTCGAAGCGGGTTTTCAGCTGCGGCCACAAGTGCTTCTGCGCCCCGGCCGGGTAGTCGTAGAAACCGCCGCCCGCGGCCTTGCCTGGGCGCTTGTATTCATTGAGCAGCAGGTCAATCACGGCAAAGGCCGGATGCTCCGGCAGTGGCTTGCCTTCGGCCTGCAGATCCTTGGCGGTCTGTTGGCGGATATGGCTCAGCAGGCTCAGGGAAACCTCGTCGCAGATCGCCAGCGGACCGATCGGCATCCCCGCCTTGCGCGCCTCGGTCTCGATCATCGGCGCGGCCACGCCCTCGCCGAGCATGGCGATGCCTTCGTTGGTGAAAGTGCCAAACACCCGCGAAGTGAAAAAGCCGCGGCTGTCGTTGACCACGATCGGGGTCTTCTTGATCTGCTGGACGAAGTCGAAACCGCGCGCCAGGGTTTCATCGCTGGTCTGCTCGCCCCTGATGATTTCCACCAGGGGCATTTTTTCCACCGGGCTGAAGAAATGCAGGCCAATGAACTTGCCTTGATCCGGTACCGCCTTGGCCAGGCCGCTGATGGGCAGGGTCGAGGTGTTGGATGCGATCACCGCCTGCGCCCCCACCACTTGCTGCGCTGCCGCCGAGACCCTGGCCTTGAGCTCGCGATCCTCAAACACGGCCTCGATGATCAGGTCGCAACCGGCCAGGTCGGCGTCCTGCTCGGTGGTGCGGATTCGCGCCAGCGTGGCGTCACGCTGCGCGGCGCTCAAATGGCCACGGGCGACCTTCTTCTCCAGCAGCGCCGCCGAATGGGCCTTGCCCTTCTCGGCCGCCGCCAGGTTGATGTCCTTGAGCACCACCTCGATACCGGCCACAGCGCTGACATAAGCGATCCCGGCGCCCATCATCCCGGCACCGAGCACCCCGACCTTTTTGGTCACATAGGGCGCAAAACCTTGGGGACGGGAGCCACCGGCATTGATCTCGTTGAGCTGGAACCAGAAGGTGCCGATCATGTTTTTCGCCACCTGGCCGGTGGTCAGCTCGGTGAAATAGCGGGCTTCGATCAACTGCGCGGTATCGAAATCGACCTGGGCACCCTCCACTGCCGCACAGAGAATCTTCTCCGGCGCCGGCAGGCAGCCCTGGGTCTTGCTGCGCAGGATCGACGGCGCGATGGCCAGCATCTGCGCGACTTTCGGGTGCGACGGCGTGCCCCCGGGGATCTGGTAGCCGGCCACGTCCCAGCGCTGCTTGGCCGCCGGGTTGGCGACAATCCACGCCCTGGCCTTGGCCAGAAGATCGTCGCGGTCGCTGGCCAGTTGATCGATCAGGCCGGCTTGCAGCGCCTGTTGCGGCCGCACCTTCTTGCCTTCCAGCAGATACGGCAGGGCTTTTTCCAGCCCCAGCAAACGCACCATGCGCACCACCCCGCCACCGCCCGGCAGCAGGCCGAGGGTCACTTCCGGCAGGCCGATCTGCAGCGACGGATCGTCCAGCGCCACCCGGTGATGGCAGGCCAGGCAGATCTCCCAGCCGCCGCCCAGGGCTGCGCCGTTTATCGCGGCTACCACGGGCTTGCCCAGGGTCTCCAGGGCCCGCAGCTGGCCCTTGAGGGTCAGCACCATGTCATAGAAGGCCTGGGCTTCGGCCTTGCCGACCTTGATCAGTTCATTGAGGTCGCCGCCGGCGAAGAAGGTCTTTTTCGCCGAAGTGACGATCACCCCGGCAATCGATTCCTGCTCGGCTTGCAGGCGGGCCACGCAGGCGGCCATGGCCTCGCGGTACACCGCGTTCATGGTGTTGGCGCTCTGGCCCGGCATGTCGATGGTCAGAACGACGATCTGGTCCTGGCCCTTGTCGTAACGGATGGCTTCGGTCATGAAAGTGTTTCCTTGAAGTCAGGGCTCAGAGGCGTTCGATGATGGTGGCGATACCCATGCCGCCACCGACGCAGAGGGTCGCCAGGCCGTAACGCTGGCGCCGCGCTTCCAGCTCGTCGAGCAGGGTGCCGAGAATCGCGCAGCCGGTGGCGCCCAGCGGGTGGCCCATGGCGATGGAGCCGCCATTGACGTTGACCTTGCCAGGGTCGATGGCCATGTCCTTGATGAACTTCAGCACCACCGAGGCGAACGCCTCGTTGACCTCGAACAGGTCGATGTCCTCGACCCGCAGCCCGGCCTTGGCCAGTGCCTTGCGCGTGGCCGGCGCCGGCCCGGTGAGCATGATGGTCGGATCGGTGCTGGTGACCGCCGTGGCGACGATCCGCGCCCGCGGCTTGAGGCCCAGCGCCCGGCCCTTGGCTTCGGAACCGATCAGCATCAGCGCTGCACCATCGACTATCCCTGAGCTGTTGCCCGGGGTGTGCACGTGGTGGATGCGCTCGACATGGCTGTAGACCCGCAAGGCGGTAGCGTCGAACCCCATCTGGCCGATCATCTCGAAGCTGGGCTTGAGCTTGCCCAGGCCTTCGAGGGTGGAATCGGCGCGAATGAATTCATCGTGATCCAGCAGGACGATACCGTTCTGGTCCTGCACCGGTACCAGGGACTTGCTGAAAGCCCCCGCCGCCCTGGCCCGCGCGGCCTTTTGCTGGGATTGCAGGGCAAAGCTGTCGACATCCTCGCGGCTGAAGCCTTCCAGGGTGGCGATCAGGTCCGCGCCTATGCCTTGCGGGGTGAAATGGCTGTGCATGTTGGTTTGCGGGTCGAGCACCCAGGCGCCGCCGTCGCTGCCCATGGGCACCCGTGACATCGACTCGACGCCGCCGACCACCACCAGGTCCTCGAAGCCGGAGCGCACTTTCATCGCGCCCAGGTTCACCGCCTCGAGGCCCGAGGCGCAAAAGCGGTTGATCTGCACCCCGGCCACGCTGACGTCCCAGTCGGCGACCAGCGCCGCAGTCTTGGCGATGTCGGCCCCCTGGTCGCCAATCGGCGTCACGCAGCCGAGCACGATGTCGTCGACCTGGCTGGTGTCGAGTCCGGTGCGCCGCTGCAGGGCATCGAGCAGCCCGGCCAGCAGGTTCACCGGCTTGACGCTGTGCAAGGCGCCATCGGCCTTGCCTTTGCCACGGGGGGTGCGTAATGCATCGAATATCAAAGCCTGGGTCATGACGTCCTCGAACCGCTGTGCAGATGAATGATGACAGGGCTCCCACTCTTGGCCCCGAGGGCCCCGGATTCAATGACCGATGCGCTCACTGACCTTGACGGTCACGCTCAGACGAACGGTACTGAGCTAATGGATTCCGCCCGCCGCATAACGGAACTGTCTAGACAAAGGGCGGGCAAGAAGATGGCAATAGGCCTCATGCGTTTTTTAAAGCATCCGCCTATTAGCTGATATGAAATGGATCTAAGCCAAGGGTTACAAGGACCCTAAGGTAGGACTGTAGGCAGTGAATCGTTGCAGCCGGGTCTTGCCGGTGCACGCGTAAGAAAAGGGACACATCGCCTGACCATAGTGAAGCGGCAGGCATGCAGTTGATGTTCAGGAATAACAACAAAAGGCATTCAGCCATGTTCAAGCATTCGAAAGTCCGTCAAGCGGGGCTCATTCTGTTCGCAACCACCTTGCTTCTGATCTTGCCGAACCTCACCAAAGTGATCGGCTAGAGGCGTGGCCATCCCGTCACGCAATCGAATCTTTGTGCTCCGGTTCGCTACCGGGGCCGGCACTTGTGTGCCACTCTTTCTGACGCCGCGGCCACGCTGAATCAGGGCGTTGTCGTGCTTATCAGAAAACTGGAGACAGGCCCTACGCGGAGCTCTCCACCCCAGCGACGGAACAGCGATCAATTGAAATCTCTTATCCTCCTGTGCAGCGCCCTGCTGCTCACCACGCCCGTGCATGCCGCGCAGCTGACCCTGGAACTGGGGGCCGGCAGCCGCACCTGGCAGACCGATGAACTGCTCAAGCACCCTTTGGCCCGGACCGTCACCGTCAAGGATGACGTGTCGTACAAACGCGACATGAGTTACCGCGCGGTGCCGATCTCGGCCCTGCTCACCGGCATCAAGGCCGATGACCATCTGCAGGCCGTCGCCCTGGACGGTTTCGCCGCCGAACTGCCCGCCGCGCCCCTGCTCACCCAGGACGGCGCCCAGGCCTGGCTGGCCATCGAAGACCCGGCCAAGCCCTGGCCGCCCCTGGCTGAAGGCAAGCACAGCGCCGGGCCTTTCTACCTGGTGTGGACCAACCCGCAGGCTGGTCATATCAGCCCCGAGCAATGGCCGTTCGAAGTGGCGAGCATCAAGCGCCTGGCGCCGGTGGCGGAACGTTTCCCGGCCTTGCGCCCGGATCCCAAGCTGGCGGCCGGCGACCCGGTGAACCAGGGCTTCGCCCTGTTCCAGAAGAACTGCCTGGCCTGCCATCGCCTCAACGGCGCCGGCGACTCGCAGTTCGGCCCGGACCTGAATATCCCCTACAGCCCCACCGAGTATTTCGGCGCGGACTTCCTCAAGCGTTACATCCGCGACCCACAGAGCCTGCGCCGCTGGCCACAGGCGAAGATGCCGGCCTTCGCAAGCAGCGTATTGCCGGATGCCGAGCTGGAGTTGCTGGTGGGGTATCTGAAGCATATGGCGGGGCGTAAACAGGCGGCGCAATAAAGCTGGCTCGGGGAGGTGTCCTTCGGGACGTCATCGCGGGCAAGCCTCGCTCCTACAGTCGAGTGAACTCCTCGGCGGCCGCTCTATTGCAACGTAATGCAATGGCTATCGACGACATAGCCAGACTTGATTTCACCTCCTGGGCAAAACTGCGCAGAATTCGCTGCAACAACGCAGATGACTTCAGCGCCGCCAAGGCGCGCAGTCGACGCCCCACCTTCATGGCGCCCATGGCAGCCGGCCCTGGAATGTCCCGACCGGTTTCCTCTCCTACCGGTCTTCCCTTTTGGCCACCCTCAGCGGGTGGCCTTTTTTTGCCCGCGCGTTTTGTAGGAGCGAGGCTTGCCCGCGATAAGGCCGATGCGGTTTTGCCGAAAGACCGCGTCCCCTTATCGCGGGCAAGCTGCGCTCCTACAGATCCCGGAGGCAGAAACGAAATCGGCCGACCCGAAGGTCAGCCGATGCTGAGTCTTGACGCTATTCATATGCACTAAACGAGTCGCCCTCGAACCTCCTGCTTCACGCCCCAACCCTCGATGATCCCGCCCAGGGGCGCGACCACCGCTTCAAAGTCCTGCTCGAAATCGCCGATGCCGCCGTAGGTGGCGTACATCACCTTGCTCAGCTCCAGGTACCAGGCGCCGTCATCGCGCACGCTGACCTGGGCATTCAAGGATTCACCGCGGAACTGCCCTGCCGCCCTGCGTGCCCGCTCCTCGTCCGGGAAAATGGCGTAGAACTCGATGGGATGGAATCGTGAAAAGTCGAAACCGCCTTCTTTCATGCGGCGCAGCACGCTGCTGCTGATGTCTTCTTGATAGGCTGTGCTCATGAAACGTCCTCCTCAAACCGATGGATAGACTTTCCGTACTCCCTTGCCTGTCACCGCACAGTGCAGGCTTGCGGCGAGAAGATCGCCGCCAGGAAACAAGCATGTAGCTGACAAGACCAGACCTTAGCGATTCATTCGCTGATCTCGAATGCAGAGTAGCGCCAAGACGCAGGCGCTGCCAAGGTCTGGGTTCAAGCTCGGTAGGGCTTTGCGCATTAAAGATTAAATTGGAGCAATGCTGAGGATTTGAATGCTGTTCTGATCTTTCAGGCTCTTGAGCGTAGGGTCATCGGTACGCCCCTCCAGATCGTTGAGGTCAAGCTCGGCCGGAACCGGTAGGAGCTTTGCGCGAATCAATTGTGCCGCCTCCTCCATACTGGGCTGCTGCTCACAGTCGAATTGCTCCACTGACTGGACACCATGATCGTCAACGAAAGTGACTTGCCACTTTTGCATCAGTGCCTCCTTGATGAAGCCCATGGATGGACTCACAAGATGTCGACCCTGAAGAGCCAGTAATCGTTCAAACCAGGGGCCCGGCGGCGCCATTAAAAAAGGTTCTTCACGGAATTCCGGGAAACACAGAAACAAGAACGCCGATTTGATTGA